>NZ_JAXBVE010000036.1:0-44925 GCF_035181445.1 Photorhabdus africana | reverse complement strand
TTACCGGCTGACATGGATGATGCCGGACGGTTTACCGGTGACCTGGATATTACGCACGGAAATGGGCCGCGGGCCGCTGGCGTTGCTGAAACTGCGGGGATTTACGTTGCCGAAAGCGATTTTTGACACGACACCGGGGGATGACACAAAAATGTCGGCGGTCGATGACGATGACCTGACGGAGGGATCATGTTGCAACGATTGATAACAACCTGTCTGGGTGAGTGTGATGTGTTGGCCCTCGCCCGAGAGCAGACCGAACGGTGGACGACGTGGTTGTTGCCCATTAGCGCGGAGGCGCCGACCGGGGAGGATCCGGTTCATCACGATGATTTTCAGCGTATGCGGGAGGAGGTGAATAAACTCAGTGGCATTGATACGGCCCTTATCTGTCAACTGGCGGAAAAATTGCTGATGACCCACTGTAAAGATGTTCGCGTGGTGACCTATTACGTCTGGGCGCGTCTGCATCAGGAGGGTGAAAACGGTCTGGCTGAGGGGCTGACGTTGTTAGCCGCGCTGGCGGATCGTTTCGGCGAAACCTTGCTACCCCTTCGGGCGGGCCGCCGTCAGGCCGCGCTGGTGTGGCTGACCGGGAACAAAATTCAGGCCAGTTTATCCCGTCACCCGGCAGTGAATCGCGCCGATGTTGAACGCGTGCTGGCCGCGCTGGCGTTACTGGAACACGTGTTTGCTGGCTGGGACGAGGCGACTCGTCCAACCCTCGCCGGGCTGGCGGGACTACTGGAAAACCGTCTGGCCCAATCGGGCGGTGTTGACGCTGTGGTGCCGCAAACTGTCGCACAGACCGCGTCGGCGAACGGTGACGGGCCATCCTCCATCGTGCGGCCCGTGCAGTCCGGGCGTGATTTGCTGGAACAGGCGCGTGAACTGGCGCGTTATCTGCGTGATCAACCGCAAGGGTGGTTATCCAGTCATCGCCTGATGAAAAGTCTGCGTTGGGATACCGTCCATCAGTTACCGCCACAGGATGCCACCGGACTGACCCGTTTGGCGCCGCCTCGTACTGAATACCGGGCGCAATTGAAACGGCTCTACCGGCAACAAAGTTGGCGTGAGTTGTTGACGCAGGTTGACGGGATGTTTGCGGAAGGGGTTAACCACTTTTGGCTCGATTTACAGTGGTATCTCTGTCAGGCGTTAAGCAAATTGGGCCATCCTGATGAAAGTTGGGGGGATATTGTGAAACAGGATCTGAGCATCCTGCTTGGGCGCCTGCCGGGGCTGGAGAATTTGGCCTATAACGACGGGACACCGTTTGCTGATGAGGTGACCGGTCAGTGGATAGCGCGGGACGGGGTGGCGGCCCTGGATCACGGGTTACCGGCCGCCTCTCCGGCACCGGGTGAAAATGACATTCTGGCACTGGAAGCGGAGGCGTTACAACTGGCGGACAGTGAAGGTATTGAGGCTGCGTTGCGTTGGCTGGGGCAATTGCCGGGGATCATGGGGGTGCGTTCCCGCTGGCTCCTGCGCTTGTTGATGGCGCGGGTGGCAGAGCAGTACGGCAAAAATGAGATGGCGTTGCATCTGCTCGCGCAGCTGGACACCGACGACCGATTGGGTCTGAGTGATTGGGAACCGGCGCTGATGTTTGAGGTGAAAGCCCGGCGACTTAAGTTGCTGCGGATGAAAGCGCAGCGTAGCGAACAGGATAAAGCGCTGACGGCACAACGCCGGGAGACTTTGCTGGCCGGATTGGTGGCAATTGATCCCGTCAGGGCCGCGGTGTTGTGTCGCTGATCGCCCTGGAACACGGCAGGGCAATCTTATCCCTGTTCGACCCGTTTTACCCTCTCTACGGTATTTATTCTGAACCGTTTTATGACTGACTTGAGGACAATCCGATGGATGATTTAATCCTGCGCTACTACGAGGCAGAAATGCGCTACCTGCGTGAAGCGGGCAAAGAGTTTGCCAAAGCCTATCCTGACCGGGCGGCGATGCTCAATCTGGACAGAGTCGGCATACGTGACCCCTATGTGGAGCGGCTGTTTGAAGGCTTTGCCTTTCTGATGGGCCGCCTGCGCGAGAAGCTGGATGATGACTTGCCGGAGTTGACGGAAGGGCTGGTCAGTTTGCTGTGGCCGCATTATCTGCGCACGATCCCTTCACTGTCCATTGTGGAACTGGGCGCGGATTGGGCACAGTTGCAACAGCTGAAGAATCCGGTGCAGGTGAAAAAGGGCTTTGAGGTGCTTTCGCAACCGATCGGCCCACAACAGACCCGGTGTCGCTATACCACCACCCAGGCGGTTCAGTTGCTGCCGATGGCGCTGACTGACGCCGGCCTTAAGGCTGAACCGGATGGCCGTGCTGTCATTCGTTTGCATTTTGAGTGTGGAACTTTGGTGGACTGGCGCCAGATTGATTTGAGCCGTTTGCCCCTGTATCTGAGCGCGGACAGCCCGCTGGCCTGTGCGTTACATCGGGCATTGACCCTTCAGACGCAACAGCTTTATTTGCGCCTGCCCGGCCAGCCTGACCGCCAGCCGTTTGACGGGGGATTCTCGCCGTGGGGATTTGGCGATGAGGAAAGGCTGTGGCCGAAAGGGGACAGTGCGTTCAGTGGTTATCAGTTGCTGCTGGAGTATTTCACCTTCCGCGAGAAATTCATGTTTGTCACGCTTTGTGGGCTGGAAAAGCTGACTATTCCCGACAGAACACCGTGGTTTGAGCTGGATGTGGTGCTGCGTGAAAGCTGGCCGAATGAGTGGCCGTTTTCTGCGGAGCATATCCGTTTGCATTGTGCCCCGGTGATTAATCTGTTTCCGCTGGAATCCGATCCGTTGCCGCTGTCACCGTTGAAAACGGAGTATTTGCTGCACCCGATGCGCCTTCAGGACGGGCATACCGAGATTTATTCGGTGGATGCGGTGGTGTCCTCGAAACGCAGCGAGCACCATGCGTATGTGCCCTTCAGTAGTTTCCGCCACAAAGGCGGTATGTTGCGCCATGACGCGCCGGAGCGTTACTACCATACTCGGGTGAAACAGGGGCCGTCAGGTTTGTACGACACTTGGCTGATTCTGGGCGGGGAAGCGGTCGATAATGGGGGATCCCAGGAAGAAGAAAATCTGTCACTGACGATGACCGGCACCAATGGGCAACTGTCTCGTCGGGCATTGCAGGAGACGCTGCTGGATACGGCGGTTTCTCCCCCTTTGACGGGGCTGACCGTGCGTAATTTGTGTGAACCGACATTGCCGTGTTATCCGCCAAATCGGGATCGCTTTCATTGGCGGGTACTCAGTCATCTCGGCTCCAATTTCCTTAGTTTGATGGATAACCCAGAAGTGTTGCGCGGGACGCTGGCCCTGTACGACTGGACCGACGATGATATGAACGCGCGCCGTCTGGCGGCCATCGTGGCGGTGAAACATGCGCTCATTGAGCGGTTTGAACAGGGGTGCCTGCAACGGGGGGTGCACATTGAAGTCACGCTGGACAGCAAGGGTTTTTCAGGGGCTGGCGATATCTGTCTGTTCGGCGAGATGCTCAGTCGCTTCTTTGCCTTGTACACCGATATCCATCTGTTTAACCGGCTGACGCTGATCTTACAACCCACAGGGGAACGTTTGTTATGGCAAGAGAAACACAGTCAATACATTCCCGGCTAATGTCCGTACTGAAAGCCGATATTTCGACGCTCAATTTCTATCAGTTCTGTCAGGCCATTGAGCGCACGGCCCCGGATCGGCTACCCCTGGGCAGTACGGATAATCCCGCCGATGACGTAATACGTTTCCGGCCCCATCCGGGGATGGGCTTCCCTATCGGTGAACTGAAAACGATAGAAACGGACCGTCATCATCCGGATCGTCCACCGACGGTCAGAACCACATTTATGGGGCTGTACGGTGTGGATTCCCCGTTGCCGACCGCTTACCTGAATGATATCGCTCAACACCGGGAAGGGCATGATGCGGTTGAAGCCTTTTTGGATATGTTTAATCACCGGATATTCACCCAGTTTTACCGTATCTGGCGTAAATATTCCTACCCGGCGACGTTTGCTGCCGGGGGCAGTGACCCAACATCGCAGTGTTTGCTGGGGTTGATTGGCTTGGGTATCCCGGGCAGTCAGCAGCAGATTACCACGCCGGCCTCCCGTTTTCTGGCGTTGCTCAGTGTGATGCGTCTGCCGACCCGGACGGCGGAAGGCGTATCGGCGCTGGTGACATTGCTGGCGCCGCAGACCCGTGTCGTGGTGACACCCTCTTGCCCGCGGCAGATCCCGCTGATGCAACCGGCTGGTTTTTCAGACTCGCAGCCGATTTCCCTGGCGCAACGTACCGTGCTGGGCAGGATCGGCACGGATATCAACAGCCAGTTATTGTTGGCGCTGTACACGGATTGCCCGGAGGAAGCGCGGGGCTGGCTGCCGGGCGGGCAATTGCAGACGGATTTATGGGTGTTGCTGCGCGTTTATCTGGGCTGGCGGTACCGGGCCCGGCTGCAATTGACCCTTCAGACCCGAATATTACCGGTGCCGGTGTTGGGCGAGCAGCCTGTTCAACTGGGGCTGACCGGGGTGTTAGGGCTGAAAGCTGGAGATAATCGGGGGGCGGTCCCTGACAAAATGACGGTGGATCTGGGGGATTATCAGGGGATACCGCCGGACAGTTATCAAAACACAGGAGGACACGATGTTAACTATGCCTTTATATAAAGCTGTGCCGATGATAGCGGCAATAACCTTACTGCTGACCGGTTGCGGTCTGACTCAGACCGTAACGGATGGCACGGTATCTGTTACGCACGCCCTTTTTCATCGGCAGGTGAAAACATTGCGGCTGGATTTTACGCCCCGGGCAGCGGTTAACACGGATAGTGGGGAACATGTTGCTCTGTCCGTCCCGACGCTGGTCCGGGTTTATCAATTGCGGGATAACAAAACGTTGGAAAAGGCGGATTATGCAGATGTGCTGGAGAATGGTGACCGGGTGTTCGGTGCCGATTGTCTGGCGAGCGGGGAGGTGGTGGTCAAACCCGGGGGACATGCCGCTCTTAATATGCCGATGGCGGCGCAAACGAAATATGTCGCGGTGGTGGGCCTGTTCAGACGCCCTGATTTAGCCGGGGCGACCTGGCGTACCATCATCAGGCGCAATGCGTTGTTACCGGATAAGCCCCGCACGATTGAGTTGAATGCCAGCGGCCTGACGCTGTTGCCTGAAAAGGAGTGAATTGAATGAAAAAGAAAATCAACAAGCCTTCCCTGCATGAATGCCTTTTCGGCAACTTTAGCGGCGGGTTGGATTTGCATCAGGTCAGCGAAGAGAACCAGGTGATTTTGTCGGTACTGGACAATATGCAGTGTATCCTCAATTGCCGGGCGGATTCGTTGATCCATCTGCCGGATTATGGCCTGCCTGATCTCAGCACTATCCTGCAAGGGCTACCCGCGTCGTCACAGCGTTTGATCTCGACGATTGAACATACGCTGTTGACTTATGAGCCCCGCTTGAAGCAGGTCGGTGTCACGTTATTGCCGGAGATTGAACCGGCACATTTGCGTTATGAAATCCACGCTGAACTGAAAGGGGTGGGGTGGGTGCATTTTAACACCGAATTTGTCCCGGAAGGGAAAGTCTTGATCCGCCATCTGCGCCAACAAGGGCGGATAGATTAATCTGCGGCAGACTGCCTATTTCGCTGACGCTTTCTGTTGTCCCACCGCGTTAATGACGCTGATTTCAGCAACAAACTTGGATGAAAATACAGTGATGACTGAAAATATTGTCTATACCGGGGATGATCCCCGGACACAACCTGAATTCAGTGCGCTGAAAGACGAAATGAGTAAACTGAGTCATCCGGCACGGCCTGACGTTGATTGGGCCAGAGTTGAGCAGCTTTGTTTGACGTTATTTCAGGTCAACGGGGTAGAACTGCAAAGTGCTGCCTGGTACACATTGGCCCGGGCACATCGTGCCGGATTAGCGGGTATTCATGAAGGGTTGACTCTGATTGAGGGGTTAGTGGCTCATCAGTGGTCTCAATTCTGGCCTCAATCTACCCCTGTCAGGGTTGAGATATTTGCCGGGCTGGTTGCACGTTTACAGCAGGTGTTACGTACCGCTGTTTTCGCCTATATTGACCTGCCGCTGATTTATCGTGTGGAAAAGGTTCTTGAGCATCTGTGTGAAGTGCTTCAACGTCTGGAACTGAAACATATGAGTCAACTCGATAGCCTCCGCGAGTGGTTTCACAACAGCGCCCGGCGCTTAGAGCGTCTGAGGCCGGAAACGGGGATGATGCCTGTTGTCTCGATCTCCTCCGTACAACCTGGAGGCAATGCTATTTTGACGCCCACGGAACACCTTCGGCCACAACGGATATATGTCGTGCGTGAAACGGTCTCTGGTGTCTCCCCCCAGAGCAATGTGGTCCGGGCTGTACCCCGTTGGAAAGCTTGGCACGGTTTTGTCGCGGGTGTTGCGTTGTGCGCGTTGGCAGTGACCGGCGTCTGGGGGGTGAATGAAATGCGACAAGCACCGCTGTTGGTGCAGGCACTGCGGGCGACCACGCAACCTTTGCCGGGTACGTTGTCCCCAACGCAGCTTGCGGAGTTACGCCATCCGAACAACGCGGTACTGTTGAGCCGGTTGCAAGATGAAACGCTGGCAGCCAGTCGGGAGAGGCTGGCCAGTTTGGATGCGTTGCCTGCGTTGTGGCGATGGGAATACGGGGCGCAGTTATTACACCAACTGCGAACATTGTGGCCAGCCAGCCAAACGGTGCAGGAGATGGGGAAACAGTGGCAACAGCAACGTGAAGCCACGGCGTTGCCTGTCCCTGAATTGGAAAATTACCATCTGGCCCAATTGCGTCTGCAACAATTGGCTGCCCAACTTGATGCGCTGGACGAAAAACGCGGTCGTTATCTGACCGGCTCTGAATTAAAATCGATGGTATTTGGCATTCAGCAACCGTTGATGAGGACACCGCCATTGGAAGAATTGCTGCGCCAATTGGCCGAACAACAAAAAAGTGGCACGGCCTCCCCGGCATTGCGCCAGCAAATTGATACCCGTTTTAATCAATTACTCAATCGCTATGCACTGCTCATGCAGTCTGTAATCCATTAATCAATGCACTCCTGCCAGTGTGTCCATGCCGAAGGGAATAAGCTGTCCGGCGTGTCAATCATTGCGATTGAACTACGTTGAGGAGATGTCAGCGGGTAATCTCATGGTTCACAGTGACGCGTGTCGGCATCAGTTTATGATGTATCCTGACATACCCAAGGGGGTTGATCCGTTTGCCGAAAAAACACCGAATGACCAGGTGTCTGAACCGGACTGGTTCCGGCGCTTGTTTGCGCATACCACTCTTCCATGAAAATATCAGCGACGACATTGGCGAGGTGAGATGCCAAGATGCTCAGCGGCACGACTGGTCTTCATGCGACCATCAATTACATCCTGAATAGTTTTGAGACGATTGGTTTCTTGCAACGTGAAATATCCTGATTTCTGAGCTGTCATGCAGCAGAGTCCTCATAACATTTCCCCTGTGGTTGATAGAAGATCGCCACACCACAGGAAGAATGATAGATTTGAAGTCTAAATACAAAAGGACGTTGCGGATGAAAAAAGCTTTTTTTTTCTTACTGGATAACTATGCAGATTGGGAAGGTGCCTTTCTTGCTAGTAGGCTGAATGCAAGCAAAGAGTGGACAGTAGAGACTGTTTCTCTAGAAAAAGGCACCTGTAAATCAATAGGTGGTTTCACCACCATGATTGATAATTCCATTGAAACTCTTCCCTCCTACGTTGATCTTTTTGTCTTGATCGGAGGAAATTCATGGAAATTAGAGTCATCATCGAATATAGAATCAAGTAAACTAAATAAACTTATTTCCATTTATCTCAATGATGGAGTTGTTGTTGCTGCAATTTGTGGAGCTGTTGATTTTTTGGCAAGGAATGGAATATTAAATGATTATAAACATACTGGAAATTCTCCATGTTTATGGAGAGGTTATAATAAATATAAGAGTGATGAAAATTTCATTTTAAAACAAGTGGTTGTTGATAGAAATTTAATTACAGCAAATGGGACGGCATGTATTGAATTCTCAGAGTGTGTACTAAAAAATCTCAATTTTGAAGCACCAGATATAATCAAAAAAGATCATGAGTTGTTTCGAATAGGCTATTACAATTATCTTCTTCAATATGAAGAAGATCCATTTAAATAGGCGGATATCAGTCTAGTAATATTGAATAGATATTTAACATATCTTTTTGTCCTGAGCGAGTTTTAATATCGTACTAAGCTTTTTATTATCAATGAATTGCCCTTGGTCAATGCAATCAAGTTTATCGAAAACCTGATAGCTGAGAGCACTTTGCCATTACTAAAACACAAGGCGATCCAGCGGCTAACCGCAGATGAGTGGTGTATTCTGGCTGTTTTTGTCGCCATTCAGCGAGCGCGATCTTACGGTGAGCAGTTGCCGATATTTCACTTGATCGGTGCGCTGACCGACAAGCTGAAAGGCATGGGCTCCACGGCGGAACAGGCGCTAGGGGGTCCCCCAGATACTGGGGCCCGGCATCTTTTTCTCCGTAACGGCTACTGGGCAATGCCAGTCTGCATCCTAGTACTACAGCCGTACTTATCCTGTGGATGGACTCTCACCTCTACGACGATAGTGACACTGCTGAGCACGGTACTGGTGCCTTCGCCTCCAGATAGACCAATGCAGAATATGTTCAACGACCTCCTGGGCTTTCCACATCAGTCGTGACAGTAGCCTGCGCAACTCCGGGACGCTCAATGCAATCAGCCCCGGCACCGTTTTTTTTCTCCTGCACCCGCAAGGCTACCAGCACCGCGTGGGCTAACAAGGACAGCGTGATGTGACGATACCAGCCCTGCCAGCGGCGCACTTCGTATTGCGCCAGACCGCACTCCCCCTTGGTGGCTTCGAAGCCCGTCTCTATCTCCCAACGCCGGCCCGCCACCTGCGCCAGCGTCTTGAGCTTCGCCTTCTTTCGCGGCGCATACACCACGTAGTAGGCTAATTCCCGTTTCTCATCACGACTGCGACGCACGAGCAGGTAGTGACCGAAACGCCGTTCTTCCCGCGTGAATTGCACGCGCCAAAGTGGGGTAAACGCCCAGTCGTATCGACGTTCGCCTTTGGCGCCGGTTCCCGCAGACCGGCACTTCCAGGCTTGCGGCGTTAGCGATTGGGCGATGGCCTGCGCACTCATGAACACCGGCCCTTTCCACCACAGCGGCTCATTCCGGGCGACGCCCAGTACAAAGGGCTGTTGGCGCGACTCCAGCCAGACCCGCAGGCGGCGGTCACCGCCATAGACACTGTCGCCCGCTACCCAGCCACAGGGGACACCGGCATCCAGTGCCCGCTCAAGCATCTGGCAGGCCAACTGGGGTTTCGTGGCAAACTTCACTTCCGTGGGGATACCCGCCGCCTCGCGCCTTGACGGGTCATCAATCCACTGACGGGGCAGATATAACTCCCGGTCAATGAAGGCACTGCCCCCACCGCCGGCATAGCACAGGAAAACGCCAATCTGGCTGTTCTCCACCCGTCCGGCGGTGCCGCTGTACTGGCGCTGTACGCCGGCGGAATACTGTCCCTTCTTGATGAATCTGGTCTCATCGACAATCAGCACGCTGTTGTCATCCCGCAGGTGGCCGACAACGTAGTCACGCAAGATATCGCGGGCCGCCTCGGCATCCCACAAGGCACGTTCAAGCAGATGCTGTACCGTCAGGAGAGGTTTCCCCCATCCACTCAGCCAGTTGCCAGCCGTTCTTGCGTTCGACGTTGCTGAGAAGTCCTTTAAGGTAGGCCAGACTGCGCTGTCGGGGTTCGGAGCGCTTGAACAAGGGAGCTAAACGGGCATGTAATGTATGCAGCTCCTGTGTCCACTGGGTCAACGGTGTTTGCATCAAATCGTTCGCTATGTTGGCATGAGAACTTGGCGCATTATCACACAATATCTACGGTTGTAGTATTAGGACAGACGACTTAAGTATGTGATGGTATTTTTGCTGCTACCTTATTTTTACCCTTTTTTTGAAGGGGGTTGTAATTTGTTGATTTTATGGATAAATTAATTATCTCTTATAAAAAGGGTTTTTCACTTTTTAGTAGTTATGCTATTTAAAAATCAACAGGTTAAAGTTAATATGTAACAGTGCACTGCCGTACAGGCAGCTTAGAAAACAGGGACGTTGATATCATCAAGTGTTGCTAAGTGCACTGCCGTACAGGCAGCTTAGAAATTGCAGCGTCCACCAGATGTCCGCAGAGATACGTGCACTGCCGTACAGGCAGCTTAGAAAAGTTATATCGATGCACAGTTGATTGGTGATAAGTGCACTGCCGTACAGGCAGCTTAGAAAGTCTTTACTATCCGGTTCCAAATAAGCATCAGGTGCACTGCCGTACAGGCAGCTTAGAAAATGTGATAAAGCGCACTGTCACCCGCCTTTAAGTGCACTGCCGTACAGGCAGCTTAGAAATTTCTTTGCGCTTTCTGCACCTTTTACAGCGAGTGCACTGCCGTACAGGCAGCTTAGAAAAGCAATGTATAGAAATATGTCAGCTTCATGTCGTGCACTGCCGTACAGGCAGCTTAGAAAAGTTGGAGTCGGCTTATTTTGATAAGTTAAAGGTGCACTGCCGTACAGGCAGCTTAGAAATATTTTTAGCTCATAATCAATCGGCTTCGGAAGTGCACTGCCGTACAGGCAGCTTAGAAATCTGAGAATTATCACTTTGTGAGTCAATCAGCGTGCACTGCCGTACAGGCAGCTTAGAATTCTAGTAGCGGCAGATTGCCAGACGTAGTAATGTGCACTGCCGTACAGGCAGCTTAGAATCTTGCGTTCGACGTTGCTGAGAAGTCCTTTAAGTGCACTGCCGTACAGGCAGCTTAGAATAATGTGGGATGTATATCGTTGTGAAATTGTTTGTGCACTGCCGTACAGGCAGCTTAGAAATATCGGGTTCTTTCTGAACTCCGTTACGTTCAGTGCACTGCCGTACAGGCAGCTTAGAAACACTGCCGCCGCAGTTCGTTAAAATCATCCTGGTGCACTGCCGTACAGGCAGCTTAGAAAAGCCGGTGAGGCTTTGATTGCGATCGGCATGAGTGCACTGCCGTACAGGCAGCTTAGAAATAACAAAATCTCATCATCGATTATTTCATTATGTGCACTGCCGTACAGGCAGCTTAGAAAATATCAACATTACAGAGTACTTTTATTCTACCGTGCACTGCCGTACAGGCAGTTTAAAAATAGAAAGTTTTCCTTATTCTCCTAAACTATCGAGTGTGCTGCCACACAGATAGCTTAGAGTATAATTATTCCTGTTTAGGAAAGGCACTATGCTGTTAATTAGTAAAGAAGTGTAAATTCTTTTGATTTACATCTGTGATGTTTTACTTGTGTAAAATTTATGCATAATATTTACCATAAATGAAATTAATTATTTAGGTAATTCTTAAATTATGGATAACAACTTTTCTCCGAGTGATCTTAAAACTATTTTGCATTCCAAACGCTCGAATATTTATTACCTGCAATATTGTCGAGTATTAGTGAATGGTGGCCGTGTTGAGTATGTCACTGATGAAGGAAAGCAATCCCTGTATTGGAATATCCCAATTGCAAATACCACCGTTATTATGTTGGGAACGGGTACTTCTATTACTCAGGCAGCAATGCGTGAATTTGCTAAGGCGGGTGTTTTAGTTGGTTTTTGTGGTGGTGGAGGTACACCGCTATTTGCGGCTAATGAGGTTGAAGTTGATGTATCTTGGCTGACACCACAAAGTGAATATCGCCCTACGGAGTATTTACAAGATTGGGTGAGTTTCTGGTTTGATGATGAAAAACGATTAGCGGCAGCGATTGCTTTTCAAAGAATTCGTATTGCACAAATTCGTGAACATTGGCTAAGTAGTCGAATGTTGCGAGACAACTCTTTTATGCTTAATCGTGAGAGTTTATTGTCATTACTCACACGTTATGAGCAGAATCTTGCAAATTGTCGTGATAATAAAGATTTAATGGCCCAAGAAGCTGTGATGACTAAAGCGTTATACAGACTGGCGGCAAATGCAGTGAGTTATGGCGATTTTGTCCGGGCAAAACGCGGCGGTGGTGTCGATTTGGCAAACCGTTTTCTTGATCATGGTAATTATCTGGCCTACGGATTAGCCGCTGTTGCAACTTGGGTCATTGGTTTACCACATGGTCTTGCGGTGTTACATGGTAAAACCCGTCGTGGTGGTTTGGTTTTTGATGTTGCTGATCTGATTAAAGATGCGTTGGTATTGCCACAAGCATTTATTGCGGCAATGGCTGGAGAAGATGAACAGGAATTTCGCCAACGCTGTATTAGTGGATTTCAGAAAGCTGAGGCATTGGACACTATGATTGATGCCTTGCAAACAACGGCTCAGCAACTGAGTCAGGTGGCACGATGAATATTCTTTTAGTCTCTCAATGTAATAAACGCGCGCTAACAGAAACCCGCCGAATTTTGGATCAATTTGCTGAACGTAAAGGTGATAGAACTTGGCAAACGGCTATCACCCTGGAAGGTTTAAATACTTTGCGTAAGCTATTGCGTAAAACGGCACGTCGTAATACGGCGGTGGCTTGCCATTGGATAAAAAGTGGTGGTCAAACTGAGCTGTTATGGATAGTCGGGAATTTGCGACGCTTTAACTCACAGGGGGTTGTACCCACGAATACGACACAACGTGATGTGCTGAAAAGTCAGGATGAAAATCATTGGCATAGTGTAGAAGCCATCAGCTTATTGGCAGCGATTGCTGGGTTATTTCATGATTTTGGTAAAGCTAATACGTTATTCCAGCAAGGTTTACAAGGCGATGGGCGGTTTCAACCGTATCGACATGAATGGGTATCTCTGCGGTTATTTCGGGCATTTGTTGATGAGCAAAATGATAAGGGGTGGCTGACTTCGTTGAGTCAGATTGAGTCCGGTGATGAGGATAAGATTCTTTCCCGCTTGGTTAAGGATGGTATCGATTCCTATGCAAACCCTTTTGTTGACTTACCGCCATTGGCAACCACTGTCGCTTGGCTAATCCTCTCTCATCATCGTCTTCCTGTTTATCCTAGTTATGACGATCGATATGTACGCAGACCACAATTAAAAGATATTGATAGTTGGCTGATTAACCACTTAGAACCGTCATGGAACTCAATCAACATGGATAATAAGGTCTGGAGTGATCAGGATAAACGTGATGTCTGGATATTTCCAAATGGTACACCTATCCGTAGTCAGACTTGGCGTCAGAAAGCGCAAAAATTTGCGCGAAGAGCGCTGCAATCAACGTCATTATCGCAATATGGCAATCTGAACCAGCGTTTCACCAGTCATATGTCTCGGCTAGTTTTAATGCTGGCCGATCATCATTATTCATCGTTGCCAGCAACTTTGGGTTGGCAGGATGTTAACTATGGGGTATTTGCCAATACTGATAGAACAACCGGTAAGTGCAAGCAGCGATTAGATGAACACAATATTGGTGTTGGGCAGAATGCTTTGCTATTGGGGAGAAGTTTGCCACATATTCGTAAAACGCTGCCTGCGATTACCCGGCATAAAGGATTTAAACAACGCAGTAAAGATGAAAAATACCGTTGGCAGGATCAGGCGTTCGATGTTGCATGTGCTTTACGCGAACGTCCAGCAGAACAGGGCTTTTTTGGTGTTAACATGGCTTCCACGGGTTGCGGTAAAACCTTTGCCAATGCACGGATTATGTATGGGCTAGCTGATGAAAAGCAGGGATGCCGTTTTTCTATCGCTTTGGGGTTAAGAACGTTAACGTTACAAACCGGTGATGCATTACGTAAAAGATTGCATTTGGAAGAAGACGATCTGGCAGTGCTTATTGGTTCTCAGGCAGTGAAAGAATTACATCAACTCCGCCAAAAAGCGCTTGAACCTGATGTGGGTAGTATATCCACGGAAGAGTTATTTGCAGAGCATCAATATGTTAGTTATGACGGCAGCTTAGATGATGGGCGTTTGAGTCATTGGCTACGTAAAGATAATAAACTTAATAAGCTGCTTAGCGCACCTGTGCTGGTAGCGACCATCGACCATTTAATTCCGGCTACTGAGGGTATTCGTGGTGGGAAGCAAATTGCACCCATGTTGAGATTACTCACTTCTGATTTGGTGTTGGATGAGCCGGATGATTTTGATATTAACGATTTGTCGGCTTTATGCCGATTAGTGAACTGGGCAGGGTTATTAGGTTCGCGGGTATTGCTTTCATCTGCCACATTACCGCCTGCGTTGATTCAGGCATTGTTCAATGCTTATCGTGCCGGACGCCAAGATTATCAATTAGCATGTGGTCAACCTGGTGCTCCGGTGAATATCTGTTGTGCTTGGTTTGATGAATATGAAACGACGCAACAAGATGTGATCGATGCATATCAGTTTCAGGAACAGCATAATATTTTCGTTAATAAGCGTATTGGCAGGCTTAAAAAAATAGTGCCATTGCGTAAAGCTGAACTTGTACCGATTATTTCTGAAAGTCGTAAGATTAATGATGTTATTAATACTATCGCCGAAGTGATGAATCGCTCTATATTGAAGTTGCATGAAGAACATCATCAAACCCACTCATCGGGTAAAACCGTCTCTATTGGTTTAATCCGTATGGCAAATATTAATCCACTAGTTGCTGTTGCACAGCGGTTATTACAAATGCCATCCCCTGAAAATGTGCGTATCCATTATTGTGTCTATCATAGCCAGCATCCTTTAGCGATACGTTCTCATCTTGAACGTCGGCTGGATTCAACGTTAACACGATACGATGAAGAAGAGTTGTGGCAAGTAGCGGAAATTCGCAAAGCATTAGAAGAGACATCGGAAAGGGATCATATTTTTGTAGTAGCGGCAACTTCTGTAGCTGAAGTTGGTCGGGATCATGATTACGATTGGAGTATAGCTGAACCCAGCTCAATGCGTTCATTGATACAACTTGCCGGACGTATTCAACGTCATCGACGAAAAGAACCACGGGAGCCTAATCTGCATATTCTGGCGAAAAACTATAACGCACTTAAAGCGACTAGTTTAGAACATCCGGTTTATTGTCGCCCAGGGTTTGAGTCGAAAGATTATCTTTTTGCTAGTCATGATTTACATGAATTACTGGAACCTTATCAATATGAACTAATCAGTGCATTGCCGAGAATAAAGGAACGCGATAATGCTGGAGATAGTTCACCGTTTGAAAATTTGGTCGATCTTGAGCATCAACGTTTATGGGAAGAGCTTCAAGGTGTCTCTGATAATAAACACGGTTACTGCTCAGCTCTTTGGTGGCGAGAACAGGCTTCATGGTGTGCAGAATTGCAACGCCATAAACCATTTCGTCAATCAGAACCTGATGAACTACATTATTTGTGGCTTGAAGAAGAGGGTGAAGAAGCGAAGTTTGTGGCTCTGGACAGCGGTCAGGCTGGGATAAAAGAAAGCGACGCGTTTGACTATGTGCCAGAATTAGAGTTTGCACCAGGCGTGAGTGCCTGGATTGAACTTGATACTGAGACGATTTACCAGAATTTGGCTGATACAAATGAAATGGAGTTAAAAAATGTAAGCCAACATTTTGGTGAGATTCGTCTTAGGAAGAAAGATGACGGAGAAGCATGGCGTTACCATCCATTTTTAGGGGTGTTTGGTGCCCCCAGTTGAGGGCACCGCTGCCTGTGCGGCAGTTTAGGATAGTTGAAACTAAATATTTCTAAGCTGCTTATCCAGCAGTGCTCGTAGCTCGCATGATAAATGTTTGAGAGGTTAAATTCTATATGAAGTTATGAAAGATTTTTTAGGTTAAGTATGGTAATCTTTAATCATCTATTTTTTCAGGATGAAATTTTCATAATAGAAACGAAATAGGTCGTTGATTTTCTGCGTGGCTGAGAATAAGATAATGGAACATCTTATTTAGGCGTCTAATTATGCGGAGAATAGCGGTGAAGAGAAAATCGACTTACATGTATATAGTGAAGAATGTACTGAGTGTGTTTCTTGTACTCCTTTTTTGCTTGCCCGCTGGAAATGATGTTAATTTTCAGTTGATTGATGTCACTCAAGGCCAGAGGACGATAACTGTGAGCATTACAATCAGCCAGCAGCCGGTAAAACAAATATAGGTATTAAGAGGTAGGTTCATCGTGTACGTGAGTGAGTACACGATGATTGATTCTAATTCTGAGTGTTGACTGCCATATGTATTATGGAGTTAAAAGGTGTCAGTCAGTGTTTTGGATGAGATATATCTCAGGAAAAAGACAGAGAAGCGTGGCGTTATCGCCCATTTTTAGGGGTGTTTGGCGCATTTTGATAACATTTTGAGTAAGGTGAATAAGAGGTTATGAATGCGAGTGGATTAAGCCGATTTATTGTCGATTATATTGAAAGTCGTAAACAGCAAAAGTTGGAATCTTTTGATAAAGAGGTAGAAAAGAAACTAGCAAAGCTAGACTTAGCAGAAGATATTGAATTTGTCCAACAAGAGGTTGCTGAACAACGCAAAGATCTGGAAGAACGTTACGAGATCAGAAATTGGTTGGATGATGCCGCTAACCGGGCAAAGCAAATCAATTTGGTGACACATGCTCTGAAATTTACCCATAGTGATGCAAAAGGTAGCAGTATTTTTGCATCATCCTTAAACAGCAAGGAAAGTAGTGAATATCTTTCCACTGTAACTTTGCATAAACCTGCGATAGATGCTGTTGGCAATGCGGCCGCTCTTGATATTGCAAAACTACTGCAAACTGAATATCAAGGAGACTCACTAGTGGCGTCTATGCATCGGGGAGATTATTCGGCGTTAGCTGAATTGGCGAAAAACGAGCAACAGTTTGAAAATTGGGTGAAGGGATTTCGGCAAGCTTTGTCAGATGATACGCTCTCTTCGCATAAGCTGGCAAAGCAGCTCTATTTCCCAGTTAGCACTGGTGAGTATCACTTATTAAGTCCGCTCTTTTCCTCATCATTAGCTCATGCTATGTATCAGCGTATTGCTGAATCCCGTTTTGGTGAGTCATCTAAAGAAATTAATAAAGCTAAGAAAGAAGAACGTTGGCATCCTGAAACTAGGGTGAGTTACGCGGATATTGTGGTACAGAATTTTGGTGGCACTAAACCACAAAATATTTCTTACCTTAACAGTGTAAGCAGTGGGCGGGTTTGGCTTTTACCTTGCTATGTTCCTAACTGGCAAGATATTCCTATTCCCAAGCCCCCAATGAAGCATACATCTATTTTCCATTCGCGTAGTGAATTCGATACGTTGGCTCGTAGCACTGTCTGGAAGATGCAGTGGTATTTATTAAAAGTTCAAGACCTTGAAAGTAACGTGGAAATCAGACGGAGACGTCAGGAATATGTTGATGAAATTATTGATATTTTGTTTAACTATGTTGCTGGTGTACAGAATTTGGTTAGCTCTAAAGGTTGGAGCGCAGATGATAAGTGCAAATTAAAGCGTTCTCAACAGCTTTGGCTTGATCCTTATCGTTGCCAATTGGATGAAATATTCGAATTTGAGCGTGATGGAGGGGACTGGAAAAAAGAGATTGCCTATGATTTTGGTCACTGGTTGAACGAAGGCTTAAGACACCCTCGGTTAAAAGTTAAGTATGTTGAACGTCGTGAATGGGCCTTTGTGTTTAAAAAACGGTTACGTGAATTTGAGGATGAATTGCCAGAGGTACCGTTATGAGTTATTTGATTGTTTTGCGCCATATTAAAGTAGAAAACGCGAATGCAATTGCAGGCTTAACCTATGGTTTTCCTGCAATCACTCATTTTCTTGGCTTTACTCATGCGCTTTCACGTAAGTTGCAACAAAGTCATAATTTAAACTTGGAAAATTGTGGCGTTATTTGTCATAACCACCAACTGCATGCCCATCAGTCTGATCCTATTAGGGATAAAGTCTTTGCTTTAACCCGCAATCCATTAACCAGAGAAGAAAAGACTGCTTCTTTTAATGAAGAAGGTCGTATGCATATGACAGTTTCTTTATTAATAGAATGTTCTGGTGAAATTGCTGGCGATACAGAAGCTAACGAATTGGAACAATATTTACTAGAAATATGTCCAACTCAGCGACTAGCTGGTGGTACTATTACTGAAATTACTAAAGTAAATGTTATTGCTTTTCCACAACAAGAACAGGAAACCCATAAGTTAATGCGGCGTTTATTACCGGGTTTTGCCTTGCTAGATCGCTCTGAATTGTTAGCTAAACACTACGAAGAATTAAAACAGGATAACCCTCAAGCAGAGATGATTGATGCTTGGCTTGATTTTTCCGCTATTAAAATGCGAGCTATTCCTACTCAGGATGATAAGCAACCTGAAATTGGTGATCCTGCGTATTGGGAATATATTCCTAAACCTGCTTCGGGATATTTAGTCCCCTTGATGACGGGTTATCAAGCGATATCACCATTATATTCCGCCGGGAAAGTAGATAAAACCCGTGATCCTAATACTCCATTTTGTTTTGTTGAAGCAATTTATGGGGTAGGAGAGTGGCGGAGTCTGCACCGTATTTATGATATTCGCCAGCTACTCTGGTGTCATCATTACCAAGAGGGTATTTACCGATGCTGTAATCAGCAGACTGTTTCCCGTCAATCCAAACCCAATAAGAAAGTAAGAATAATCGACTGATTAATTTAAAGAAGGATATCTACATGTCTAAATCAACTATTAAAACGGCTTCTGTACTGGCGTTTGAACGTAAACTTTCTAACTCTGATGCTTTAATGTTTGCTGGAAACTGGAAACACATTGATGGTGAATGGAGACCTATTGCTATTCAGGAAAAAGCTGTCCGGGGGACGATTTCTAACCGCTTGAAAAACGCATTAACCAGCGATCCAGCCAAACTGGATGCGGAGATTCAAAAAGCAAACCTGCAACGTGTTGATGTTGCCGCATTGCCTTTTGATACTGATACCCTAAAAGTCAGTTTTACATTACGGGTCTTAGGCAATCTTTCAACACCATCAGTATGTAATGATCAGGATTATCAAGCTGAACTGGCAAACGTGATCAACGGTTATATTGCTGAACATGGTTTCAAAACGCTTGCAGCACGTTATGCAGAAAACTTGGCTAATGGACGGTTTTTGTGGCGTAACCGAGTTGGAGCAGAAGAAATTAAGGTTCGCGTAAGTGGTAAGAGTGGCAAATGGTGGGAGTTTGATTGCGAAGATTTTAGCTTACGTGAATTTGGTAAGGTAGAAGGTGATTTAGCTGAACTTGCCGCCGAAATTGAGGAAGGATTGGCAGGCGATAGATCAACATTATTCAATGTTGAGGCTTTTGTTCGTTTAGGGCATGGGCAGGAAATTTTCCCTTCTCAAGAGTTGGTTCTCGACAGTAACAGTAAAAAAAGCAAAGTGTTGTATCAGGTCAATGAAATCGCTGCATTGCATTCGCAAAAAGTGGGTAATGCGCTCCGCACTATTGACACGTGGTATCCAGATGCTACGGAATTGGGTCTTGGCCCAATAGCGGTTGAACCCTATGGTTCTGTCACCAGTCGTGGTAAGGCTTATCGTCAGCCTAAAGTGAAAATGGATTTTTATACTTTGTTAGATAACTGGGTCGTTAAAGGAAAAGCGCCAGAAGTAGAGCAACAACACTATGTTATGGCGACGCTAATTCGTGGCGGTGTTTTTGGTGAAAAAGGTGAATAAGGGGACACAATGGATTATTACTTTGAAATCCGCGTTCTTCCCGATCCTGAATTTAGTCAGCAAGACCTTATGGAAGCATTATTTGCTAAACTGCATCGGGCCTTGGGGCAAGTAGGTAATGGACAGATTGGTGTCAGTTTTCCTCGTTCGGGGAAAACGTTGGGGAATACGCTGAGAATGCACGGTTCAAGCGAAGCGCTGAATGACTTGCAAGCATTATCTTGGTTAAAAGGACTCCGGGATTATACTGAGGTGATTGATATCCAGCCAATCCCTCAAGAAACTAAGTACCGTTGTGTCAGCCGAGTGCAGGTTAAAAGCAGTGCGGAGCGGCTTCGTCGTCGTTCAATTAAAAAAGGGTGGTTAACGGAGGAACAAGCCTTACAACGCATTTCTATCAGCAAAGAACAACGTACTCATTTACCGTTCTTGTTTCTCAAAAGTTTGTCATCAGGTCAAAGTTTTCTGTTGTTTGTCAAACAAGGACCAATAGAAGATAAATCAACACAAGGAGTTTTCAGTTCTTATGGATTAAGTTCATCAGCTACCATCCCTTGGTTTTGACCCTTTTTTCGCGGCTAATTATAACTTATTGATTTATTTAAGGGATTAGCCGCTGCTAATAAAAAGGGTTTTTCTGCTTTTTATCATTATGTTCTTTAATAATCAGTAAATTAAAGGTAGTATCTAACTGTTCACTGCCGCACAGGCAGCTTAGAAACACTCTTTGCCGTTCCACGTGTCGAAATCAGTGTTCACTGCCGCACAGGCAGCTTAGAAAGGTCCGCAGACTTTCGCCAGGAATTTAACGTGTTCACTGCCGCACAGGCAGCTTAGAAAAATTACCGCCATATTTGTAATGAAATCGCCCCGTTCACTGCCGCACAGGCAGCTTAGAAATCTAATTCTTCTGGATAGATCATCCAGCAATCGTTCACTGCCGCACAGGCAGCTTAGAAAGGCAAAAGAAGAGCCAAAATGTGATGATCGCAGTTCACTGCCGCACAGGCAGCTTAGAAAAAGAATAAAAACACGATGAGTAAAGTCATCGGGTTCACTGCCGCACAGGCAGCTTAGAAAATCAAAACCACAATCACCATATCTCATTACTCGTTCACTGCCGCACAGGCAGCTTAGAAATTCGCGGGTCATACGCGGGTCATAATTAGCAAGTTCACTGCCGCACAGGCAGCTTAGAAAATCACGCGCGGTACAGCCCACAACACAATGACGTTCACTGCCGCACAGGCAGCTTAGAAATTGAAGAGACCATCACCACCGTCGCCCGTGAAGTTCACTGCCGCACAGGCAGCTTAGAAAAAACAATGAAAGAAGCTGGTAAAGAAGCCTATGTTCACTGCCGCACAGGCAGCTTAGAAATAGATAGCATCAAATCCAAAGCCCGCATTCTGATTCACTGCCGCACAGGCAGCTTAGAAAGCCGATTATAAAAATGCTTTATGTGCTCATTAGTTCACTGCCGCACAGGCAGCTTAGAAACTGACGGGGCAGATATAACTCCCGGTCAATGAGTTCACTGCCGCACAGGCAGCTTAGAAAGCGAACAGATCAGCGACGCTTGAAATGCTAAGTTCACTGCCGCACAGGCAGCTTAGAAAATTGATATTATTTAATATTTTTAACTGTATGTGTTCACTGCCGCACAGGCAGCTTAGAAATCAGGCCACTCGACATCCGGCGCTTGATTCACGTTCACTGCCGCACAGGCAGCTTAGAAAACTGACAAAGCAAGTTCTTTGTTATAAACAAAGTTCACTGCCGCACAGGCAGCTTAGAAAAATCAAGGTTGATTACTTTGGCATTGAATTATGTTCACTGCCGCACAGGCAGCTTAGAAATGCTTGTTGCACGGCTTTGACGAGATGCTTTTGTTCACTGCCGCACAGGCAGCTTAGAAATATCGTTCAGGTGAAAAATTCGATCCCGAAAGGTTCACTGCCGCACAGGCAGCTTAGAAAGATCACAATTGAAGACCTGGAGCCGCGAGCAAGTTCACTGCCGCACAGGCAGCTTAGAAATCAATCGGAGAAACTCAAGGCCATAAGAAGTCGTTCACTGCCGCACAGGCAGCTTAGAAATCTTCTTTCCCTGCACTTGTTCGCCTATTGAAGTTCACTGCCGCACAGGCAGCTTAGAAAATGATACTAATGCCGTCTACAGTGACATAAGCGTTCACTGCCGCACAGGCAGCTTAGAAAGAAAGAGCCAAAGAAAATGGCCGCTCGATGAAGTTCACTGCCGCACAGGCAGCTTAGAAAACTTTCTATCGATTCTATTGATTGCTGACTTAGTTCACTGCCGCACAGGCAGCTTAGAAATAGAGACATTCGACGCACATTTAAAACTCTGGGTTCACTGCCGCACAGGCAGCTTAGAAAATCCACGAGCGCACCATTCACACAGACTATGAGTTCACTGCCGTACAGGCAGCTTAGAAATATGGCTGATATCCGTTTCATGCATTGTAGAAGTTCACTGCCGTACAGGCAGCTTAGAAAGGTAAGATTTCCCAACGGCTTTTATCTTCACTGTTCACTGCCGTACAGGCAGCTTAGAAAAGTCTGAACGGTGATTGTTTCACCCTTTTTCTGTTCACTGCCGTACAGGCAGCTTAGAAAATTTCGATTGATTCCCATCCTCCCATTTCTTGGTTCACTGCCGCACAGGCAGCTTAGAAAGTTCTCTCAATGTCGTATCACTCTCAATCGGCGTTCACTGCCGCACAGGCAGCTTAGAAAGTCTCGAATCAAACGACTTGGTGTTTACGACTGTTCACTGCCGCACAGGCAGCAGCGCACTTGATTGAGTGCGCTAAAAAAGCAACCTTTTTTCTTCTCGATATGCATCAATTGTTGTGCTTTTGTGCATATTCTTCACTATTAACCCATTGGTGGTCTTTTTCCCAGGTAAATAGCCATTTACGAGTTGGTCCGGCCATTACGTTGAGATAATAGTTGTCGTAACCGGCAATGGTTGCCACTGGGTGGTAGCCTTTGGGCACCATTACCACATCTTTATTGTAAACAGCCATTGATTCATCCAGTGAACGGTCATCGGTATAGACTCGTTGCATGCAGAATCCTTGAGATGGGTTCAGACGATGGTAATAGGTTTCTTCCAAATAGGTTTCCTGTGGTGCATTGTCGGTATCGTGTTTATGGCTAGGGTAGGAGCTGGTGCAGCCTTCATCGGTAAAGACTTCAACCACCAACAAGCTATCAGCAGGTTTATTATCCGGTAGGATGTTGTGAACATAGCGTCGGTTGTAACCATTGCCACGTTGTTCTGCATCAATATCCTGTGGCGTAATCAGTCGAGTTGGGGAGCTTCCTTTACCCGGTGCTTGGCATACCGCGAGTTCAAGAGCGGTATCGGCAATAATTTCAACAGATTCCCCCGCAGTGATGTAAACAGCATAAGGTTTTTTGCGTTCAAATGGCTGCATGCGATCACCAATATGCTCAAACCGTTGATGTGGCGTAGTCACGGTGGCTTTTCCTGCCACCAAAACCAGACAGGTTTCATTTTCTGATGCGGGTAAGGTGATTTTTTCACCCGAAGCCAACTCATAAACATCAAAATGGACATACTTCCAGTTTGCTGATTCCGGCGTGATATGTTGAGTTCGTTTGTTTTGATCCGGTGCATGATATTTTGATAATAATTTGGACATATTATCTACCCTCGGTACTATTTTTGCATGAATCAGGTTGTGATTAATTAAAACAATCCTGCATCTCTGGCTAGTTGATGTAAATTGTTATAACCCATTGTTGCGTAGGTGAATGGGTGAGCAATAGCAGGATCTTGTTCTGCTTCAACTACCAGCCAGCCTTTATAGTTCTGCTTTTTCAACACTTGAAAAATTGCCGGATAATCAACACAACCATCTCCCGGTACGGTGAATACACCACTCAGCACGGCATCAAGGAAACTGGTTTTACGATTTTTTATATCGTCGAGCACATCAGGACGGATGTCTTTACAGTGAACATGATTAATGCGTTTTGCCCAGCGTTCTGCGATAGCCAGTGGATCAGCGCCAGCAAAGGTCAAATGGCCGGTATCCAGCAACAATCCAACTTCATCTCCGGTATTTTCCATCAGATGATCAACATCTTCCTTAGTTTCAATAACCGTTCCCATATGGTGGTGATAAGCAATCTGAACCCCCTGTTCTTGGGTGTAACGGGCAAATTCAGTCAATTTTTCACCGTATTCTTGCCAGCGGTTAGCTGGAAATTGAGGACGAAGATGGACTGGTTTATTTTGATCGCCGTGAATGCAGTTTGTCACTTCCGCAAAGACCATGACATTAGCCCCCAATTCGCGTAGCAGGGTCAGGTGAGATTGTACCGCTTTAATCTCTTCTGCTACCGAACGGGTGAGTAATTCGCCAGAGTACCAGCCAGAGACCAGTACGAGATCGTGGGCAGCAAGAATGGGGCCTAATACGCTAGCTTGACGAGGGAATTTGTTGCCCAATTCAAAACCGGTAAAACCTGCTTGTCGGCCTTCTGTTAAGCAGGTTTCCAGTGGTGTGTCTGCGCCGAGGGTGGGTAAGTCATCATTAGTCCAGGTCAGAGGGTTGATACCAAGTTGAACTGCCATGATGGTGCTCCTAGTTGAATAAAATAATTTTATACCCGTCATCTTTCAAGTTGCCTCTTTGTTGGCTGCACTCACTCACCCCGGTCACATAGTTTGCTATGCTCCCAGGGATTCACTCCCTTGCCGTCGCGATGCATCTTGAAATCCATAGGGTATCTTAATGTTGCTATCCGCGCTGACGCCATAAGCTAATCAGGTTGTGATAGTTGGTTTTTATTTTCTGGATCAAACAGTTATCATCAATCTCGTTTTTTAGCCATTTTAGGGATGGTTGACCAAATAGGGTTCTTCCGACAGCAAAACCTTTGACGATAGATTTGCCGGCTGCGGCATTAAAACCTATTTCCAGCTCTTCTTGTGGAGCATCAAGACCAAGAATAACGACGCCACGGCAATAGGGGTCTCGTTGCTGGATGAGAGAGTTAATGTTGTCCCAACTTTCGGAACTGAGAGGTGGGAGTTTCCACCAATCCGGTTTAACGCCAAGGTTATAAAAGCGTCTAAGTGCGCGAATATAGAACTCATCAGAGTGTTTCATTCCCGCAGGTAGAATCACTTCCAGTAAAAGTTCGTGACCAGATTTACAGCATGCGGCATAAATTTCCCGAATTTTTTTCTCTTGCTCCAGGCGGAGTGGGTGAGCATCTTCTGGATGGAAAAACACCAGACATTTGACGATGTGTTCCAGTGGCCAATCAATAAGTTGGGAACCTATGTTGCCATGTTCCAGACAAAGCGGGCGGGAGCCGGGTAGCTCAATTGGGCGGCCGATCCACCAACCTTGACCGGTAATTTCGTTTAAAACATCCTGACCAAACGTGCTGTCACATAACAGGCCTATTTTTCCTTGTAACCCTGCTTCTGCGGCAACTTCTCGGCTGGCGCGCAATAGAAGTTGTTTTAATGATGAAATCCGCTTGATACTGGCGTTTGCTTGTCGGGCTAATTCAATAAATTGAATACGATGATCAAATGCCATTACGCACAGTTCGTCCCATTGATTTTTACGAGCGCTGATACGGTGAAGGTGATTAAGTGTTTCATCCAAATCAGGGCGTAGTATTTGATTGGCGCGTGATAGATAGTTATCAAGCTCTGTTTTATCTGGCATTGCCGGTGCGCAGCCATGACGAGAAACGACTAACGCGCCACAAGCATTAGCGTAGGTGCAGGCTTTTTCCCAACCTTCGTTATTAAGATAGCCGCGTAACAGGCCGGACATAAAAGCATCCCCGGCACCGAGTACGTTAAGCACATCGACACGGACGCCCTGTATGGTAATGCTATCATTCAGATCATTAGGGATTTCAGCGGTAAAAACAGAGCATCCCAGTGATCCCCGTTTGCAAACCAATGTAGCTGACGTGAGTTTACGAATGTTGCGCAGTGCTTCGATAGTCTCTGTGGAACCACCGGCAATATGGAACTCTTCTTCTGTGCCAACAATGAGGTCAAATAGTGATAATACTTCCTGTAACTGAGCTGTTACCTGTTCCGATGCGATATAACGTGTTTCACCATCTCCCAGAGAAGTTAATCCCCAAAGTACCGGGCGGTAATCAATATCCATGACGGTTTTTACACGATTACGGCGGGCGTAGTTGAGGGCCGTCAGCACCGCATCGCGAGTGTTGGGATGAGAAAGATGTGTTCCAGTGATTGCCAAACAACGGGCTGATGCAATGTATTCTTCACTGAAATCATCACGGGTAATTGCCATATCGGCGCAGTTATCACGATAGAAGATCAGGGGAAACGTGGTTTTATCTTTGATTCCTAGCAGCACCAGTGCCGTAAGGCGTTCTTTATCAATGGTTAGATGGCTGGTATCACAGCCAACACTTTGCAACTCTTCCCTAAGGAAACGTCCCATATGTTCATCACCGACTCTGGCTAGCATGGAAGATTTGAGCCCCTGACGAGCGGTACCATAGGCGACATTACCGGAAGAACCGCCAAGATATTTTGCAAAACTTCCCATGTCTTCCAGACGTGCTCCGATTTGTTGACCGTAAAGGTCAACAGCGATTCGTCCCATGCAGATGACGTCAAATTTTTTTTTCTGCTCCATTGAATAATTCCTTATAAGTACAAGCATCAAGTGTTGCTATGATGAGCTCCGATAGTGGAAAATTGATAAAAATAATTAATTGATTTCAGTGACATTCACCCAACGTTGCTGTTGATAAGAACGAGCAATGGCATCCAGAATACGTGAGACTTTCCAACCTTCGGTGAAATCCGGCCATATCTCTTTATTGCTGGCGATGCCATTGATCAAGTCTCTGATTTCCACTGTTTTTTGATCATTGAAGCCGATGCCGTGACCTGCACCGAGACAGAATGGTGCATAGTCAGGATGTTCCGGTCCAATAAGAATAGTTTTAAAGCCTTGGCGGTTTGCCGGTTCATCGTGACGGTAAAGTTTTAGTTCGGCCATTCTTTCTTGTGTGAAGCTCAAAGCACCTTTTGTTCCTGTAATGGTGTAGCTCAAACCCATTTTTCGACCGCAGGCAATACGGGAGGTTTCAATAGTACCCATTGCTCCGCTGTTGAAACGCACCATAGCGTGTGCTTGATCTTCGTTTTCTACGGTAACCATCATGCTAGAGCCGGTTTTTTCCGGGCGTTGTTTGATGATAGTCTCCATGTCTGCGCAAACAGTTTGGATATCACCAACCAGGTACTGCGCCATATTGATGATATGGGCGGCAAGATCGCCTAATGCACCTAATCCAGCTTTATCTTTGAAGCAGTGCCAGTGAATAGGGATGCGTGGATCAGCCATATAATCTTCGTTATGAGTGCCGTAGAAGTGAATGACTTCACCGATTTCACCATTCGAAATGATCTCTTTAGCCAGTTGTGCGGTGGGGTTTTTCATATAGTTAAAACCGACTAATGTTTTCACGCCGGCTTTTTTGGCGGCTTCGACCATTAATTTTGCATCAGTTGAATTTAGTGCCAGTGGTTTTTCACAATAAACATGCTTGCCATGTTTGATCGCTTCGAGAGCCATCTCTTTATGAAGAAAATTTGGTGAGCAGATATCAACAACATGAATATCGGGATCTGATACTAATTTGCGCCAATTATCAGTAAAGCGCCGGAAACCTAATTGTTCAGACCGTTTTGCGGCGAGTTCAGCAGAAACTTCGGCGACCATTTCACAAACTAATTTGCCTGCCAGAGGGAAAACCGTAGGTGCTTGTGCGTAAGCAATGGCATGTGTACGTCCGATGTAACCAGTACCGATTAGGCCGATACGAATCTCTTCCATATAGTTGTTTCTCCGAATAGAAGGAAGCGGATAGGTCGTTTATTGTTGCAGTCAATTCTTTAGTGTTTGCCAGTTAGCCTTGGTTGTTGTCATACATCTGTTATAGGAAATATTTGTTTCATTTTCAACTTAAATGAAAACATTAATTCCAAGTTGTGATCTGATAAGGGTTTTTAGGTAACATCTCGTTATATAAGGTTAATTTTCTAATAAGTTAGGTACCATTCAGAGGTAAGAACAGAAAAAATAGAATATTAGAATTTTTGTTTCATTTATGGCTTGGTATATATGGAGTGTGTGTTGGTTAGCAAATCTCCAGGATTTCCTCTTTCAAATATGGGATGCAGGGAAATCCTGGCAGTGAGTTATTCTGATAGCAATATTGGAGTAATAAAGTCAGTTATTTATTTTATTTACCTGTTCTTTTTGGTGTACTATTTATTGCAAGTTTTTTGAATAGCATTTTACCTATCTGGTATAGCGCATAAGATAGTATTAATACAGCAGAAAGGTAATAAATGATCATGATTACTTTGGGAACGTTATGTGCAAGAAATACGTATATAGAGATGGAACATAGTGTAATTAACCATGCAACTGGTTTCACCATAGACCAAGGTGTAATATTTACCTGTTCGGTATAAACATCTGCAAATGGCTTAGCTGGAAAAAAGTAGCCAATAGCCAACATGAAAATAACATTGAGAACAAATAAAATACCAACCAGATGAAAAAAGTGCAGGTCAATTTTTAAAATAAAATTACAGATAATATAGGCAGACATCCCGAATAATAGGCCAAGTTTAGCGGCAATAGGCGGCACTCGTTTAGTCATCAGACCAACTAATACCACACTGAGAATTGGCGCGTTAAAAATTCCTTGTAATTGTTGAATGAGATAGAACAGACCATCCGGTGCATTAGCGACTAACGGTGCGACGATCATAGTGATTAACGCTAACCCGATCCCCAAATATTTACTCATAGCGACTGTTTGAGTTTCGGTGGCATTTTGGTTGATTCGCGGTTTGTAAATATTGACGATAAACAGTGTTACAGATGAATTAAGTCCGCCGCTGAATGTGGAAAATACCGCACCGACCACCACCGCGGCGAAGAAACCAACCAATACTTCCGGTAGAATTAAATGGACTAATTCTGGGTAAGCGTTATCTGGATTATCTATTTGTCCTTTGAAAATATGGAAAGCAATAATGCCTGGCAAAATAATAATAGACGGCATGATGAGTTTAAGTAAAGCACACAACATGACGCCTTTTTGTCCTTCGGCGAGATTTTTTGCACCAAGAGCCTTCTGGACAATGGATTGATTGGTACACCAAAAAAACATATTGGAAACAATTAAGCCGGTAAATAGTGTAGAGAAAGGAACCAGAGAATCTTCACTGCCGATGGAGTTAAATTTATCAGGATTAGATTGATAAACTTCAACTAATCCTTGCCAGGCATTGCCATTGCCGACATAGAGCAGAGCAAAAATGGTTACCATTAACCCACCAACGATTAAGCCAATGCCGTTAATGGTATCTGCGGCGGCAATGGCTTTAATACCACCAAAGATGGCATAAACCGCACCTAATCCACCAACGCCCCAAACCATAATCCATAATGCCGTAGTTTTATCAATACTGAATACATTGGAAACCTGAAATAGACTTTCCAATGCAATCGCGCCGGTATACAGCACAATGGGGAGTAGTGAAATGATATACATAGCCAGGAAAAGAATTGAGGTAATAAGTAGCGTATTTTTATCAAATCGGCGTTCAAGATATTCCGGGATGGTTGAAATACCGAGTTTCAGATATTTAGGCAGGAAATAAATAGCGAATAGAACGATTGTCACCGCGGCTATCACTTCCCAAGCCATAACGATAAAGCCAGTTCGGAATGCTAATCCATTTAAACCGATTAAATGCTCTGTGGACAGGTTCATCAATAACATAGAGCTACCAATATAAACACCTGTGAGAGATCGTCCGCCAAGAAAATAGCCTTCAGTGGATTCTGTCAGACGAGCATTATGGGTTTTGTAATAAGCGAAGCCAGCCACTAATAAGGTAAAACCAATAAATGAGAGAAAAGCTAACATACTATCCTCCAAGCCTGATTGACTATTTTCAGGCAGCAATATGCTGACGGGAAAGCGGCCTTTCCCGTTTTTAGGGTGAAAATAAATGTGAGTCAGTTAGAAATGTAGGGCTGTTTTATAATCTGATTTCTTTACCTGAATGTAGGGATTCGAGCGCTTTATCGGCCAGATAAAGTGCCTGTTCGCCATCAGTGCCACTGCATTCTGGTGTGGCACGACCAGCCATGACATCGACAAAATGGTCCCATTCAGCAATGTAGGCCTCCCGGTAACGTTGCAGGAAGAAATGCTCTGGCTTGGCTGTTAAACAACCACTGTTTTCCCAGAGTTCAACGCTGTTTTCTTTGATGTTGCCGGCGCTAAGCAGCCCTTTTTCACCATGCAATTCAATCCGTTGGTCATAGCCGTACCCGGAGCGGCGGCTATTGGTAATGGTTGCCATTGCCCCTGATGGGAATTTCATAACGATAAAGGCGGTGTCAATATCACCCGCTTGCCCAATTGCTGGATCAACCAGATTACTGCCTTGGGCGTAGATCGAGCAGGGTTCCTCACCGATAATAAAACGCGCCATATCGAAGTCATGTATTGTCATATCCCGGAACATACCACCAGAAACTTTGACGTATTCAGCGGAGGGAGGAGAGGGATCGCGGGAAATAATCAGCAGAGATTCAGCTTTTCCTATCGTGCCAGCATCAAACAGGGTTTTTACTCGGCGGAATTGCGGATCATAACGACGGTTAAAGCCAACAAATAAGGGCACCTGATATTGTTTAACGGTTTTAAGGCAATGACGAATACGTTCGATATCAAGATGAACCGGTTTTTCACAGAAGATTTTTTTATGATGTTTTGCTGCGAGTTCAATTAAGTCTGCATGAGTATCTGTTGCTGAGGCAATAAGAACACCATCTATTTGAGGGTCAGACATTGCCTGTTCAGTAGTTTGTCTTTTTGTTTGGTATTGCTGTACTAAAAGTTCAGCACTTTTCTGATGGGGATCGACAACCGAATAAAGAGAAGTTTCTTTATGATGAGAGATATTCACTGCGTGTACTTGCCCAATTCGCCCAGCGCCAAATAATGCAATGTTGAACATGGATGCTCCTTGATACCTAAATATCTGCTTATGAGATACTTTAAAATATATCAAATAAAACATTTATTTCAATTTATCAATATTTGGAAATTATATTTTTGAGTGCGGCGTAGCATTTTGTTAATGATAATATTAAATTTATGTTAATTAGATCACGTAAAGTAAGATTAATACTGGATGGATTGGAACATTTGTCCTTTAAAAACAAATTATAATATACATTCGACTAAGTATATGGTTACGCTGAGTTATAGAGATTGATGAAAGAAAAAGAGTCACTTATTTCCAGAATAAAAATTCCAAAAATGGCATTGAAAACGGTGAGGAAAGGGAAAATGGCCTGTAAAATAACAGGCCATTAACTTCTAGTACTGACGTACTTTGGTTGCAACCATCTCCTTTATTTTCTTTGCGGCAGACTCTATAGCTGGGTTTTCCGCTACTTGTGCTGTGCCTACTCGCCACCATGATTCATAATCATGTGTCATCGTTTTAGGCAGCACTTTGATATCTATGAGTACCGGCACCGTCTGTTTTTGGGCTTCTTGTAATGCATAAAGCAGTTGCTGTTCATCATGGACTCGGTAACTTTTGCAGCCGTAGCTTTCTGCATTTTTGGCGAAATCGACTTTAATCAGTTTGCCATCCATGTTGCCATTTTCTGGGTTCCGGTAGCGATTTTCTGTTCCGAAACTGCCCATCCCTTGGCTCATTTGTAGATTATTGATGCAGCCAAATCCCGCGTTATCAAATAACAACACGGTGATTTTGATATTTTCCTGTACTGCGGTTTGCAGCTCTGAATGAAGCATCATATAAGCGCCATCACCGACTATGGCATAAACCGGTTGGTTGGGGCAGGCTAGTTTAGCGCCAATAGCAGCGGCTATCTCATAGCCCATACAGGAATAGCCATACTCAAGATGATAGGTATCCGGTTGTTTGGGTTGCCATAATCGCTGTAAATCGCCAGGAAGGGAACCTGATGCACCAACAATAATCGCTTCGGGCTCAAGATATTTGTCTAATAATCCCAATACGCTGGTTTGTGTCAGGCGGGTTTGTAATGTTTGGCTGTACTCTTCCAATTTATCATCAAGATGACCGGGAATTTCTGGTGTGAAATCTGCCTGATATTCAATGTCGAACAGACGATTTAACTCTTTTCGCCATGTTTCCCGTGCCTGATGAATCTCATCTTGATAACCACTGCGATAATTCAATTGAATAAGTTGTCCTGCAATAGCGTTTAACCCTGCTTGGGCGTCTGATACAACGGGGATTGCATCCAGTTTGCAGGCGTCGAATTCCGCTACATTGATAGTGAGAAATTCAACTTCTGGATGCTGAAATAGCGATTTGGATGCAGTGGTAAAATCAGTAAATCGGCTGCCAACGCCAATAATCAAATCGGCCTCTTTGGCGATCAAGTTGGCAGCAAGACAGCCGGTTGTGCCTAAGCCACCACAATTAAGGGGATGGTCGGCAATGACGGCGCTTTTACCTGCCTGTGTTTCAGCAAAAGGAATATTGAAGTGTTCTGCGAATTGACGAAAAGCGTTATGAGCTTCTGAATAGCGCACTCCACCACCGCAGATAAGTAAAGGTTTTTTCTTGCGGTTTATGAGTGCCACCGCATCGTTAATCATGGCGACAGAAGCAGGGCGGCGTTCAATGCGGTGAATTCGTTTTTGGAAGAAATAGTCAGGAAAATCCCAAATCTCACCTTGAACATCTTGTGGCAAACAGATTGTGACGGCACCGGTATCGGCGGGATCGGTCAGAACTCGCATCGCATTAATCATAGCGCTCATTAGCTGTTCTGGTCTGGAGATACGATCCCAATAACGAGAAACAGGGCGGAAGCAGTCATTGGTGCTGATAGTATGGTCGTGGAACTGTTCAACCTGTTGTAAGACGGGATCAGGCTGACGGCAGGCGAAGAGATCACCGGGTAATAACAGCAGAGGAATGCGATTAGCTGTGGCAGTTGCCGCAGCGGTGACCATATTGGCGGAGCCAGGGCCAACAGAGGAGGTTACGGCAAAAATCTGTTTGCGCTTTTTCTGTTTAGCAAAACCTGTGGCGATATGGGCCATACCTTGCTCATTGCATCCTTGGTAAACGGTCAAATGACCAGGATCTTGCTCCAGTGCTTGCCCCAATCCAACAACATTACCGTGACCAAAAATGGTAAAGATTCCTCTGATGAATGGGTATTGCTCTCCGTCTGCTTCCACATATTGCTGGTTCAGGAATTTCACCAATGCTTGAGCCGTTGTCATTGTTGATTTGTTCATGTTACAGAACTCCATTTTATTCCATTGTTGGCATCACAAAACTGCTGGAATGATGTTCTAACCTGATACTTGCTGGCCAGCGGCTGGTAACGGTTTTCATGCGGGTGTAGAAGCGAACGCCATCATTACCGTGAACGTTAAGTGGGCCAAAAATTGAGCGTTTCCAGCCCCCGAAGCTGTGGAAGGCCACTGGTACCGGAATGGGGATATTGATGCCTACCATACCTGTTTGTACATCTTCGCTAAACTGGCGAGCTGTTTCTCCGTCGCGGGTGAATATCGCGGTACCATTACCATATTGATGGCAGTTAATTAATGTTAGCGCGGTGGCATAATCGGCTACACGGACAATTGACAGAACAGGGCCGAAGATCTCTTCTTGATAGATTTTCATCTCTGGCGTGACATTATCGAACAGCGTCGGGCCAATAAAATAGCCATTTTCATAACCCGGAACTTTGAGTTGACGGCCATCAATTAACAAGCTGGCCCCCTGTTTTTCGCCACTATCGATGTAATCACAGATTTTAGCTTGGTGTTGGGCGGAGATAACGGGACCCATATCGTTTTCTTTCGTTGCGACAATACCGGGACCGACAGATATTTTGTTGATCTGTTGACGTAATTTTTCAATTAACGCATCTGCCGTTTCATCCCCAACCGCCAATACAACAGACAGTGCCATACAACGTTCACCGGCTGCGCCAAAAGCCGCACCTGTAATAGCACTGCTCGCCATATCGAGGTCGGCATCTGGCATCAGAATACAGTGATTTTTTGCGCCTCCCAGCGCCTGACAGCGTTTCCCATGAGTTGAGGCGGTAGTGTAGATATATTCAGCGACGGGCGTTGAACCCACAAAGCTGACAGCTTGCACGCGTGGATCTGTTAGTAATATATCGACGGCTTCTTTATCGCCGTTGACAACATTAAATACGCCATCGGGTAAACCGGATTGTTTAAGTAGTGATGCTAATTCAAGCGCGAGAGAGGGATCTTTTTCTGAAGGTTTCAATACGAAAGTATTCCCTGTCGCTAATGCGATAGGAAACATCCACATAGGAACCATGGCCGGGAAGTTGAAAGGGGTAATGCCAACACAAACGCCTAAAGGCTGCATTAATGAATGGCTATCTATACCTGTTCCGGTATTAGCGGAATGTTCACCTTTTTGTAGATGAGGAATGCCACAGGCAAACTCAACGACTTCCAGACCGCGAGTTAATTCACCAATGGCATCTGAATAGATTTTTCCGTGTTCTTCTGAAATCAATCGTGCCAGTTTATCTATATTAGCTTCCAGTAATGTTTTGAACTGGAACATAACACGAGCACGTTTCAGTGGTGAAACTTTAGACCATTCCCTGTAAGCCTGATGAGCGGCTTCAATTGCTTGTTCAACTTCATGGTCTGTGCTTAGTGCTACCTGACGTATCTGTTTTCCCGTTGCTGGATTGAAAACCGGCGAAAAACGGGTGCTATGACTGGGAATAAGCTGCCCATTAACATAATTCTGTACCTGTTCCATTCTGAGCCTCTTTTGCGGATTTGATGTTAGTACTGAATCGGAAACGTTGATAATAGATATATGAAATATATGTTTTATTTTCAATATGATTTGGAACAAAAGGCAATTAGTGTGATCGGAGTAAAGTTTTTATGAATGACCGATAATTAGGTGACTAATTAGGTGTTAATCAATATATTAGTCATAATAAATCATTACAATGAATGGATTATGTGTTTCATTTTTAACTATAAAAATGAAATATGATTCAGCTTATACGGTAAAACGATTACAATTGCTGGCGATAAATTTTATGGGGGATTTATGTCTGTCGCATCGAATCTGAATGAATTTCAAGAACAAGTCCGTTCACGCTATAGTGGATTGAGTAAACGCCTGCAACAAGTAGCTCGATATGTGCTGGATAATACGAATAGTGTCGCTTTTGATACTGTTGCTGTGATTGCCAGAGAAGCTGATGTTCCTCCATCAACATTAATTCGTTTCGCGAATGCATTTGGTTTCAGTGGTTTTAATGAAATGAAACAGCTATTTCGTATGCATATGGTGGAAGAAACCGCCAGTTATACAGACCGGGCCAGATTATTTAGAGAACTGGATGGCGAACAGGAACCGCCTGAAGACCCTCAGCATATTTTGCAGGAATTTGCTCGTTCAAATGTGCAGGCTATGCAACAGTTAGCTGCCAGAACAGCCCCTGAAGATTTAAGGAACGCGGTAGAGTTATTGGCTCAAGCTAAGAATATTTACATTATTGGGCTGCGTCGTTCTTTTAGTGTGGCGGTTTATCTTTCTTATGCATTGAATCATCTGGAATGTCGTCCTTTACTCGTGGATGGTTTGGGGGGAATGTTCAGGGAACAGATTAATTTAATTGGGGAAGAAGATGTTGTTGTTTCAATCAGTTTTACCCCTTATGCAGAAGAGACGCTGATGGTCAGTGAACGGGCGGCAAAAGCCGGGGCAAAACAGATTGTGATTACAGATAGCCAGATTAGCCCGCTTGCCAGCTTTAGTGATGTTTGTTTTGTGGTTAAAGAAGCACAGGTGGAGGCATTCCGTTCTCAGTCTGCTACTTTGTGTTTAGTGCAATCTTTGGCGGTTTCTCTGGCTTATCGGCAAGGAAATACGATTTAATTGTGTATATTCCCGATGAACCTCTAATGACTATTGACCCGCGAATCCCGGCGGGTAATGCTTTATCAGGTCAGTAGAAAGCACATAATTTAAATAGAGTGTAAACCTGATATTGAAACTGGTTTGTTAGACATAAATGTTGTTGATTCTTATTGGTGATAATTATTTAATAATTATTCTGAGTTATGGTTTTGAAAAGGGATCAATATGATGAGTAAAGGATCGCGTTACATTTTTGTCATTTTATCTGCAATTTCTTTCCAGGCATTTGCCTCAAATTTTGACTACAAAAGTGATATTCCTGCTGATAATAAGCCATCTGCGGACTATTTGAAGAAACGGGAAAATCTTCAATCTAAGCATTGGGATGTGGATAAACTCATTACGGATAATAATGCGGTGGAGAAGCGGGAACTGGCAAGACAGATGAAAGAAGATGAACTTAATCGGAAGAGCCGAGAGTTTAATGATCGTGTCAATGAGAAAATCCGTCAGGATCTTGAGCGTACTGCGCGTATTAAAGAGAATAACGGTATGACCAGAAGTAACTTTTTTGATCGGGAATAACCGTGACTTAAAGCAGTTCGACAGTGAAGTGAATCCTAAAGCTAGCAAGCCTGCCTATATACCCTATGGATTTCAAGATGCATCGAGACGGCAAGGGAGCTAATCCCCGGGAGCATAGAGAACTATGTGACCGGGGTGAGTGAGTGCAGCCAACAAAGAGGCAACTTGAAAGATAACGGGTATAAATATTATTGAGCTTTCGCTTCTGATTTATCAGCACTATTGAGCAGGCGGCGAATAGGGACAATTAACACCATCAATACCACTGCACAAATAATCAGAGCCAGAGATACACGGGAGAACAGATCAGGTAGGTTGTCCAGTTGGTCAGCGCGCACATGTCCGCCAATCAAACCGGCAGCTAGATTACCCAAGGCACTTGCACAAAACCACAAGCCCATGACCTGACCACGCATTCGCGATGGGGCCAGTAGCGTCATCGTCGCGAGACCAATGGGGCTAAGGCACAGCTCACCGAGTGTCAGCAACAGAATACTTGCGACCAGCCAGAGTGGAGAAACAGTTTCACCTGTTGCTAATACATTCTGGGCCGCCAGGATCATCAGACCAAAACCACCGGCACCGAACAGAATACCAATAATGAATTTACTGATACTGCTTGGGTTAATATTACTTTTGGCCAACGCAGGCCAGAGCCAGCTGAATACGGGGGCCAGTAGGACAATGAATAGTGCGTTGATTGATTGGAACCATACTGTTGGGATCTCAAATCCCATCACTAAACGGTTAGTATAATCATTGGCAAACAGGTTAAATGAGGTTGGTTTTTGCTCGAATGCAGACCAAAAGAAGGCAGCAGATACTAACAGAATAAAACAAACTAGCAGGCGGGAACGGTCACTACCACTCAAACCAGCAAACAGGAATAGATAGATAAAGTAAAGTGTTACACAGGATGAGATGACATAAACCATCGTGCTGGCTACAGCCACTGGATTAAATGGAATGATACCGAGGGTAAGTAGGACAATGGTTGCCATCATAGCGAGAATAGCGGTAAAAACCCATTTGCCGACATTTTTACGTTTGACTGTAGGGCGATCCCAGTTTGAATCCAGCCCACCTTCTTTGTCATAACGGCGCATCAGGGGAACCGCATAGAAGCGGAATATCAGTAGAGCAACTAGCATGCCTAGCCCACCAATACCAAAACCCCAATGCCAGCCATAGTCTTGAATTAATAAGCCGGTGATTAATGGAGAGATAAAGGAGCCGAGATTAATTCCCATGTAGAATAGGGAAAAACCACCATCACGGCGTGGATCATCTTTTTTATACAGTGTGCCGACCATCACGGTGATACAGGTTTTAAATAGCCCTGTTCCTAATACGATCAGTAGTAAACCGATAAAAAACAGGTGATGACTGAAGAAAGCGGAAAGAGCGATAGACAAGTGCCCTAGTGCAATAATGATTGAGCCATACCAGACTGCTTGACGTTGACCTAACCAGTTGTCCGCCAGCCAACCACCGGGTAGTGCGGTCAGATAAACACTACCTGCAAAGATACCGACAATGGCAGCGGCCTGTTCACGAGGAATACCCATACCACCATCATAGATGGTTGCAGCCATGAATAAGATCAGCAGTGGACGAATGCCGTAGTAAGAGAAACGTTCCCACATTTCTGTGAAGAACAAAGAACTTAATGGATAAGGATGCCCAAAGAAAGTTCTGGTTTTCGTATTGTTAATGGAGGATTGCATCTAAGTTTTCCTATAAGACTACACTCTAAGAGTGCAGTGTGTGTGTGACAAATAAAGCTTTTAACAAGCTCTTTCAAATTTAGGTTTAGAGCAAACAAAAAAGCCCCGTTTTTATTAAATGATGTCCTGTTTTGTTAATATATTTTTAACATATTTTTCGGTCAATTTTATTAACAAGTAAGATATCTCTTACTTTATATTCCATTTTTCGGAGCAAAATCCGACATCAATCTCATTTCTCATCATTGATTGGTTACAATGAGATAAGACCTATTGACTTACTTCTATTTATATTCGATGTCTTTTTATGGGAAAAATATTTTAAAATAATAAATTAAGTAATAACTATAATGTATAAAACATCTTTTCAAAGGCTAGATATTAACGGTGATAGTGAAAGATAAAAAAAGTAAAGTAACCTGATTGTCAACTTAGTATTTATTAGTCGAATCCGCCTTGGAAATAAATTAGATTAAAAAATATGGCATCAGCATTGAAATAAGATAGTCAATTATTGGGTTGCATACGAAAGTGATTATGGCTGTTTCCTGGATAAAGAAACAGCCATGAATAAATTTAATGGACTTTATCAGCTTGTCCGTAGAGAGAAGGCATACCCTTAGGCCGGGTTTTAAAGCGACGATGTAACCACATATATTGATCAGGCGCCTGTAAAATTTCCTGTTCGACAACTCTGTTCATGAAAGCAGCCGCTTTCACTTCATCATCTTTTGGAAATCCTGCTACTGCCGGTTGAATAATCAGTTCATAGCCTTTTCCATCAGGCAGACGACGGGGAGTAAATGGGATCATTGCCGGATCAGCGAGGCGTACAAGTATCGACGTGCCTGTAGTGGTTGCAGCGTGTTCTACAGCAAATAGTGGTGCAAATACGCTTTTTCGTGGGCCGTAATCATGATCGGGGGCGTACCAGACAACTTCGCCATTTTTCAGACAGCCGATCATGCCTTTGACATCTTTTCTATCCAACATATATTTGTTGGAGCGCAGTCGTCCCCATGTTTGTAGCCAATCCATAACTGGATTATCATTTGGTCGGTAGACGCCAATGCCAGGATTGAGCAAACCGAGAATGCGGGCACCGAGTTCCAGTGTCAGGAAATGGATACCAATAACAATAATTCCTTGCCCAGTAGTTTGAATTTTCTGAATGTTTTCTCGCCCAGTTACTTTAAACCAGCGTTCTATCCGCCAGTCAGGCCAAAACCAGGCCATACCCGTTTCAAATATTCCCATTCCGACGGATTCGAAGTTTTTTATTAATAGCGCGTTGCGCTCTTCTTGTGGCATATCAGGAAAACATAGCTCAAGATTTCTTTCGGCAACTTTGGCACGTTTTTTCAGAAAGCGCATAGAAAATCTGCCCAGACGAATGCCTATCCAGTAAATAATGGGGTAGGGGAGTAGAACCAGTAAGTAAAGCAGACTGATACCAAACCAAGTAGGCCAATAACGAGGATGCAGTAGTGAACGTTGAAAAGAAGGTGCTTGTATCATGGATTCTCAGGTTTTTATAGTTCCAAGTAAGATGGACAAAACAATTTCCTTATTGTGACACTTTTTGACGGGATATCGAAGTTTTCAAGCATGAAATGTTTATGATCTCGATTTTGGTGCACTTAGCTTTTGTCATTGGTAAAGAATGATAGCTCATAATTTATTGATAAATAAAAATTAAAATAGTTTTACAGTGCTATTTACAATTCATGTAGATAATATTACTGTTTATATGAACAGTATTGTTTGTGGAGGGGAAAATTATGCATGTAGAAGTCACGATCGATAAATCTAAAAAACTGCCAAAAGGTGCTATCCCTGCGCTTGCTGTAGAACTGGATAACCGTCTTAAACGTCGCTGGCCTGATATTAAAACCAATGTGAAGTTGGCAAGTCATGATGGGCTATCTGTTCGTGGTGGCACTCCCGATGACAGGAAAGCCGTTGAAGAGATTCTACAAGAGACCTGGGAAAGCGCTGATGATTGGTTCCAGCCTTGATAGAGAGTTACAAATGACTACTCGTTGAAAATCATTTTCGTTATCATATACCCTATAGATTTCAAGATGGATCGCGATGGCAAGGGAGTGAATCCCCGGGAGCATAGGTAACTGTGTGACCGGGGTGAGCGAGTGCAGCCAACAAAGAGGCAACTTGAAAGATATCAGGTATATTACGTTTGATAGCGGAGGCTATCACTTATACATCCCTATTTTATGACTTGAAATTCAGGAAAGTACACCATGTCAGTGTTACACAACCGCATTTCTAATAAAGAGCTGAAAGCACGTATGTTGGCGGAGACCCAACCTCGTATTACCATCTCTTTTTACAAATATTTTAATATCTTAGATCCTCTGGCTTTTCGTAACAGCTTGTATCAACAATTTACCGACCTCTCAGTATTTGGCCGGGTTTATATTGCGAAAGAAGGGATCAATGCTCAGATAAGTTTACCAACTGATAATTTAGAAGCATTTAAAGCTTTGTTGTATAGCGTTGATCCTGCATTGGATAATTTGAGGCTGAATATTGCGCTTGATGATGATGGGAAATCTTTCTGGGTTTTGCGTATGAAAGTACGTGACCGCGTAGTGGCTGATGGGATTGAAGATGAAACTTTTGATCCATCAAAAACCGGCGCGTACCTTAAAGCTGAGCAGGTCAACCAGATGCTGGATGATCCTGATACGCTATTTGTTGATATGCGCAATCACTATGAATATGAAGTCGGGCATTTTGAAAATGCAATTGAAATTCCTTCTGATACATTCCGTGAACAGTTGCCAATGGCTGCGGAAATGTTGCAGGATAATAAGGATAAAAATATTGTAATGTATTGCACCGGTGGTATTCGCTGTGAAAAAGCCAGTGCCTATATGTTGCACAATGGTTTTAAAAACGTCTATCACGTAGAGGGCGGTATTATCGAATATGCCCGTAAAGCGAGAGAACAGGGATTACCGGTACGTTTTATGGGTAAAAATTTTGTCTTTGATGAGCGGATGGGAGAGCGTATTTCAGATGATGTGATTGCTCATTGCCATCAATGTGGCGTGTCTTGCGACAGTCATACTAATTGTAAAAATGAAGGTTGCCACTTGCTATTTATTCAGTGTCCAGAGTGTGCAACTAAATTTGAAGGCTGTTGTAGTGAAATATGCAGAGAAGAAGTCAGGTTACCGGAAACCGAGCAGCGTACTCGCCGTGCCGGTCGTGAAAATGGAGCAAAAATATTTAATAAATCCCGACATCGTCTACAGGATGGGTTGAACAGTACTTCACTACAGTCTGTTGAATAACATGATTAATCGCTGGCACAGAGATCAATGTGCCAGTTTATTTGATTTAGTTAATAGAGATATTTAAATACATTGTAAATAAAGCAGAGTTCAATTCTATTGCGTACATTTATTTTTTCAGTAATGTGTCTTTTATGGGAATAGACTGTGCTACTACTGATTTTTAACTTTTTTGATATCTGGTAATTAGGGATTTCTTGCATCCAGTAATCGATAACTTTGTGCTCTTGAGGACTGAACATAGAACAACATTGGTCAACTGTTGTTTTATGTCTCTGAATTTCTTGTAATGTAGTTTTGCTAATCTTATTAAGCAGATAGGTAAGATTTCTCTTTGACAGAATAAAAGAACTATCCTTCAATGTAATATAATGGTCACAATAAGGATAGGCGCTATTAAGGTATATATATATACGCGTGTTATCTATAAGAGTAATAAATTTCTGTAAATCGGAGCAGTAACTGGCATGATGACAATAATGTGTCAAATTAGCTAAAACGATATCAGGAGCAAAATGAGTTACGATGTCTATAGCCTCATTAATTGAAGGTGAGTCAACAATTTCAAGATGTTCGACATTATCATTTTTCTTTAAAAACTCTCTGATACCTGAACGGGTAAAATAGCACTCTTCAACAATTAAGATTTTCATTATTGCACATCCCTGTTCCTGTTTGGCCAAACTCACAATAAACGCCCCATCTATCAGTAGTCAACTCGGCAAATTTGATGGTTAAGTTAGCTTAATCCGAAATTATTATATAGTGATATGGTATTCCAGACAAAATCTTTGAGATGAATCGATGGGTCTCCTAACCGGACACCCATTTATACGGGTGTCCGGGTTTAAGATTATTAATGCTTTGTATGGTTTAGATCGCTGTATTCTGAAGATTCGATCTTTTCAATTCCTGCCTGGAGGATGTATATCAACTGCTTTGCAATGTCAGTTGTCAACCATAAGGTTCGATCTACCATAACATGTTCTGGTGTTTGATCTTGGGAGGACAAATAGTGAAGGCGTAGCATCACTGCATCATATGTATCGACGGTACTGACATCCCAACCTACAACAGGATGCGTTTGAATAACTTCATCTTTACTGCCCATAAAACCTCCTAATCAGATCACTGCATTATTTATTAATATCATTGACTAAGAGCAAACTACCTCATTCTTGAATGAGTCATTAGTTAGTATATGCTTTTTAATGAAAGTAAGAAGGTTTTTTGTTAGGAATTATGAAGCAGTTTGTTGGTGTATTGATATACCCGTTATCTTTCAAGCTGCCTCTTTGTTGGCTGCATTCGCTCACCCCGGCCACATAGTTCGCTATGCCCCCGGGGATTTTCTCCCTTGCCGTCGCGATCCATCTTGAAATCCATAGGGTATAACTATGTAAATTAATGGGGATGATGACCATCCCCATGTTATATCAGTCTGCTACTTTCACATCCCAGCGAGCATCTTCGCCAGCCAAAAATGGAATAAGTTTTTCATTATTGCAATCAATGTGTTCAATTACGGTAGAAGGTTTGCGAGTTAGTTCGATAAAGCCTTCATTGACAGGTAGCCCGTAAAATTTAGGGCCATTAAATGAACAAAAAGCTTCAAAATGCGGTAATGCATTCATCTCCTCAAACACTGTTGCATAAGCAGGTAACGCTGATGGTGCGTTAAAGACGCCGGCACAACCGCAGGAGGATTCTTTCTTGTGTTGTGCATGTGGTGCTGAGTCTGTTCCTAGAAAGAAGCGATCACAGCCACTGGCGACGGCTGCCCGTAAAGCCTCTTGATGCACATTGCGTTTCAGCACAGGCAGACAGTATAGGTGTGGCCGAATCCCACCAACCAGCATATGGTTGCGATTGAACATGAGATGCTGTGGAGTTAATGTTGCTGCCAGATTGTTATTACCTTCCAGCACATATTGTGCAGCTTCTTTGGTAGTTATGTGTTCAAACACAACTTTCAGTGCTGGGAATTGATTACGTAGTGGCTCCATGACTTGTTCAATAAAGCGGGCTTCTCGATCAAAAATATCAATATGAGAAGCAGTCACTTCACCGTGGACGAGCAGAGGCATCCCCAGTTTTTCCATCACGGCTAATAGTGGATAAATATTCTTTATATCAGAGACGCCGTGACTTGAATTGGTTGTGGCATTGGCAGGGTAGAGCTTACAAGCGGTAAAAATGCCTTCTTTATAACCAATTTCTATCTGAGAGCTTTCAGTCGTGTCAGTAAGATAGCAGGTCATAAGAGGCTGGAAATTATCTCCTTCGGGAATAGCTGCCAGTATTCTGTCTCTATAAGCCTTGGCACTGACCACTTCTGTAATCGGCGTAAGCAGATTAGGCATGACGATAGCTCGGCCAAAGTAATGACTGGTGTAGGGAACGACAGTTTTTAGCATTTCACCATCACGAAAATGGATGTGCCAGTCATCAGGGCGGCGGATTTTTATTGTGTATGATTCAGTGGTCATGAGAAACCGGCTCCAGTATATATGATGGGAACGAAGATGCTGAGTTCAGCATATCCAGGCCGGGAATGGATGATAAAGCTAAAATGGTTGAATAGCTATTAATGAATATAATTTTTAGAAAAAAACTCAGCCAAATCAACTAGGTTAGGGTAGTCAGAGGTGGATTTTCTTATCACAAAGGAAAAAATAAAATATGAGGGTAAAAAAGAAATGAAGTTGGCTCCTCCAACTGGACTTGAACCAGTGACATACGGATTAACAGTCCGCCGTTCTACCGACTGAACTATGGAGGAACTCCTTCACAACGGGGCGTATGTTAGTGATATGCTTCGGCTTTGTCAAAGTAGAAAACAACAAAAAAAGTTTGTTTGCTGGCAAAATGCACTTGTTGTTATATTTTTATGCTAATTACTTGAGATTTGCTGGAATTTTATTCCATTAACGTAAGTTGAATAGAACTACCGTGCTGATGTTGTGAGTAAATAGTTGGGAGAATTAAGTAGAGAAGTCAGAATAGCAAAAATCCCGCATTAAGCGGGATTTTCATAATTTGGCTCCTCCAACTGGACTTGAACCAGTGACATACGGATTAACAGTCCGCCGTTCTACCGACTGAACTATGGAGGAACTCCTTCACAACGGGGTGCATATTAACGATATGCTTTTGCTTTGTCAAAGCAGAAAATAACAAAAATGGTCTGTTTGCTGGCAAACTGAACTTGTTGATCTATTTTTATGCCGAATAAGGCTTATTTGCTGGAGATGTATGCTATAGAAGCGGGTTCGGGTTGATTAGAATTGTTATATTAACCTCAGCTTCGTTTAAAAATAGCGATATCACAATCCCGTAAATTCAGGCTCGGTTTTTTAGGTTGGAATGTATAAGCAATTAAGCCCGCGACGATTTCCAATAAAAAA
>NZ_JAXBVE010000035.1:0-47902 GCF_035181445.1 Photorhabdus africana | reverse complement strand
GATCACCCGCGGTAATTTGCGTACCTAATTCAGAGAATTTGTCTAATCCATCTAATTCGGATAAATAAAACAGGCTCTCTGGTGTATTGGGCCGAGAGATATCAATATCGCAACCCGCACTGAGCATGACTTGTTGTCCCGCCCGGATACCCGCTTGCCGCAACATTAAATCATTTCCCGCAAACAGATTAATGTTGCCCGCCGCGTTCAATTGGCTCCGACTGGCATTCAGGTTACGACCCGCACTTAATGTCAGATTGTGTGATTTATCTAATCGGGTACCGGAGAGATCCAGATCGTTGCCCGCGGAAATCCGCAAATGATTATCGGCCGAAATTGAGGCTAATAACTCATGAGTCCGACTCCGCCCCATTTGGATGTCGCCTTCATGCACCAGAAGCTCAACATTTTGCCCGTTTAACTCTGCCTGACGAGCGGTGATATCCTTGCCCGCAATTAAGGTCAGATTGTTATTTGCCGCTAATTTAACCCGGTCGGCATTAATTTCATGACCCGCATTTAACGTTATATTGTTGGCTTTATCGAACAAAACACCCTGGAGATCCAGTTTGTTGCTCGCGAACATCTGCACATTATTGCTGACCGAAATATGAGAAGAATCCTCCACGCCCATCGGCAGCCTAATGTCACCCTCACGCGCGAGAAGCTCAATATTTTCCCCTTTCAGCCCGGTTTGACGGGCGGTGATACCTTTGCCCGCAATGAGTGTCAGATTTTTCTGTGCGGCCAATTTAATCTGACTGACATCAATTTCATGACCCGCGTTTAACGTTATCGTGTTTGATTTATCGAACAAAAGATCATAGAAATCCAGTTTGTGATCCGCGAATATCCGCAAATTGTTGTCGGCCGAAATACGCGAACCGTCCCCCCACATCTGGATGTCGCCTTCATGCGTCAGCAGTTCAATATTTTCCCCCTTCAACCCGACTTGAAAAGCCTCAATATCTTTACCTGCAATCAAGGTCAGATTTCTGTTTGCCTCCAGTGTGTTTTGGCGGGCATTTATTCTACGTTCAGCGATGACGGACAGATCATTGTCCGCCTTGAGGTGGCCTATATTGATAATTTCACCGGCATGAAGCAGAATATTTTTCGCCAGTATGAATGCCGTTCCGTTGAATTGATGAATAAAATCGGCCACCACATTTAGATCGGCTGAAAGTTTGCCGTCCATCCCGTGGTTAAAGTCGTGACCGGTTAAGATAAGATTTTTCTTCGCATGAAACTGGCTTTGACTGTTATCCAGTTTTGTCGCATTGATATAAGCGTTCATGCCCGCAGCGACGCTAGCATCCCTGTCATTATTTAACGCTTTTGTGCGAATGATGATATCGCCGCTATTGGTTTTTAGCGTCGCTGAAGTGTTGTTAATTTCAGTGCTTAAATTACCGCTCGCGTCTTTTTGCAACCAGAGATGATTATTTGCCTGAATCAGCCCCTTATTCTGATTGTATAAATGGTCGATAAATAACCGCATGTCACCTTCTGCGATAATCTTACCGGTGTTGTTCAGCGTGTTCGCAGCAAGCGTGATATCTTTCCCTGCCTGTACATGGCTCTGTTCCGCCGTTTTAATGTCTTTACTGCTAACGGTGATATCCGTTTTGGCCTGTACATCTCCCAGTGTCACCTTGCCATCCGCCGTCAGACTAATGTCGCCTTGCGTTGCGGTCAGGTTGGTCAGGTTAACTTTCTTACCCGCCTCAGTACTCACCAGACGGATTTTATTAGCATACATTCCCCCTAATGACCCGGTATCAATCGCGTTCCAAGGGGTATTACCTTCGCCTGCAATAGGGACAAGAGTCCCGCGTTTGAAATCAATCCGGTTGGACCCTTGTGTCAATGTCAGGTTTTTCGCCTGCACCTTGCCGTTAAGTATCGTCGCACGGCTGATAATGTCGACAGCATCCTGCGCCGTTGCGTCCAGCCCCTTTTCATCAAAGGTTATGACACCTTTTTTCACCTCTAAAGCCGCTAACGCGCCCTCTTTATCAAATACCGGTTTCCCGGTCGATAAGGTGACAGCCGGGGTATTGATAAAACCACAACCATGACAGGTTATGCCGTTCGGGTTAGCGATGAAGACCGGGGCTTTTTGCCCCACCACTTCCAACAGGCCCTGTAAATTTGAGGCTAAAGTCCCCACCACTTCATTAATAATCAACTCAGCCGATTTACCATTGAAGTGAGGGTTTGCCCCAATTTGTCCCACCAGTACGGATTGGCTAGCTTCGGTAGCATTATTGAGCACCAGCCCGGCAGCCCCAACATTAAACTCCCGATAACGGTTATGTGAAACACCTCGGGAATTCGGTGCCGCAATCTGGATAATAGGCAGGTTATTTCTCACGGCAATCTGCGCGCGTTTATCCGCCAGTTGAATTCCGGGTATTCCACCGGCTATTTCTGGAATAGTGATGGTCAGTTGGGGGGCATTGCCTAATGCAAGGTCAATCAGTGCAGAAGTCACCGGAGTATATTCCCCGCCGACTAAGTGCAACGCGGCACTATTTTGGGCGACTGCGGTCGTCCCTTCTGCCGATAATGTTGTCTCCGTTATATTGCGGCGGGCAATCAGGGTTAAATTGTTGCCGGCGGTAACCTTGCCAATATTAATCGAGCCACCACTGGTCACGGTAATATCTTTCCCGGCGGTCAGGGAAATCCCATCCAAATTTATCCCCCCTCCAGCGTGAAGATCAATATTCTCATCCGCCGCCAAATGCTGATTAATACCAATCCACCCATTACTCGCCACAAAGATATTTTTCGCCCGGTTAATTAGCGTATCTGAAAGCGATATTCCCTGTTCAGACAGAATACGCAGCGTATTAACCGCAGAAATAATAGGTAATATTCCTGTGCCTTCCAACGTGTCACCAAGTGAAACAGAAGTATTATAACTATTGGCAATCAAGGTAATGTCATGACCTGAGATATCCGTGCCACGCACCGTAAAACTGTTCTTTCCCTGTAGCAGAACCTGGTTCCCGGCGGTGATATTTCCCCCATCTAAAGACAAGGTTTTCGCTTTAATGGTGACATCACCGTCGGCACCAATTCGTCCCCAACTCTGCAATGTATCGGTTGTCAATATTAGATGTTGACCGGCTTGCATATGACCTTTTTTCGCCATGTCAATGTCTTTACCGTTAACGGTGATATCCGTTTTGGCCTGTACATCCCCCAGAGTCACCTTGCCATCCGCCGTCAAACTGATGTCGCCTTGGGTTGCCGTCAGATTAGTCAGGTTGACCGCCTTACCCGGCTCAGTACTCACCAGACGGATTTTATTGGCGTACATTCCCCCCAATGATCCGGTATCAATCGCTTCCCAAGGGGTATAACCTTCCTCTGAAATAGGGACAAGAATCCCGCGTTTGACATCAATCTGGTTGGGGCCTTGTGTCAATGTCAGGTTTTTCGCCTGTAGTTTGCCGTTAAGCTTAGTGGTCCGGCTGATGACATCGATAGAATCTTGCGCCGTTGCATCCAGTCCCTTTTCACTCAAGGTGATAGCGCCTTTTTTCACTTCCAAAGCCGCTAACGCGCCATCTTTATCAAACACCGGTTTACCGGTCGATAAGGTGACAGCCGGGGTATTAACAAAGCGGCAGCCATTACAGGTCATGCCGTTCGGGTTAACAATGAAGACATTGGCTTTTTGCCCTGCGACTTCCAACAGCCCTTGCAGGTTTGAGGCTAAAGTCCCCACCACTTCATTAATAATCAGCTCGGCTGATTTACCGTTGAAGTTAAGATTCGCGCCAATTTTCCCCGCCAGCAGAGACTGCGTATCATGGGTAGCGTTATTCAATACCAGTCCCGAAGTGCCAACATTAAATTCCTGATAACGGTTATGTGAAACACCCCGGGCGTTAGGTGCCGCAATATGAATAATAGGGTGATTGTTTTTCGAGGTGATCCGGGTTTGTTTATCCGCCAGTTTAATCCCCGGAACTTCTCCTTCTACTTCTGAGGCGTTTATGGTCAGTTGAGGAGCATGGCTTAACGCACGTGCAATCAGCGCAGAAGTGACTGGCGTATATTTTCCTTCAACTGAGTTATACCTCCCTGACGGTGAATGCAACTCTGCGTTGTTTTTGATGATGGCAGTCGTCCCTTTTGCCAATAACGTTGCCTCAGTATCAATAATATTACCGCCAGCATTAAGGGTTAAATTATTGCCGGCAGTGATGATACTTCTCGCTATGGGTAATTGAAATTGTGGGTAAGATTGTTCGTCTTCCTCGTCATCGGCATTTTCATAATGCTTTTCATAACCCTCTCCGTGTTCATTTTCATATTCATAGGAGTCATCTTCTGTGATTTTACTCATATCAAGCGTGCCGCCACTGGTCAGCGTGATATCCTTCCCTGCCGTCAAGGAAATGCTTCTCAGATCGACAATCTTTCCTGCATGGATCTCAATATTTTCATCCGCTTGCAATTGGCTGAGCTGGCGCAGACGCTGATTAATTAATTCTTGTTTAGCGCCGTCATTGAGTGGGCTCTGCTCATCAATTAAATCACCAGAGGCATAAATCTCAAGCTTATCATTGGTTGCCAAAAAGATATTTTTCGCCCGGTTAATCAGGGTATCAGCAATATCAATAGGACCCTCGGCGATAATGCGTAATATGTTATCAGCAGAAAGCGTGGTTAATACCCTTATTCCTTCCGGGGTATAGTCGTCTCCAGAGACAACAGACAGCAGTCCCCGGCTGGCAAGCAGGGTCACATCACGACCGGAGATATCATAGCCATTCACATCAAGATGTGATTTTCCATCCAGAATGACATGGTTCCCGGCTTTTAAATTCCCTTGACCTAAATAGATTGTTTCTGCGTCAACGGTTAAGTTTTGTTCTGCCCTCATTGACGCACGATTTACTAAATCTCTGGCGGTTAAAGAAATGTTTTTCCCGGTGATTAACGCCAGATCCGTGGGTTTCTTTCCCGCTTTAAAATGTTCTTTATCAAAATCAAAACGAAATGTATCTTGAAATGTCGCCGTCAGATCCCCACCAGCACTCAGTTTACCGATGATATTATCCTGACCGTCTTTTATCGCTTTGGTTGAAAAATTTTTGCCTGTCAGGGTGAGATTTTGTCCCGCGCTTAACTCGCCAACATTATTTATCTCGTTCGCGGTAATGGTGCTGTTTTTACCCGCAGTAATAATCGGGTGACTTTGCTTAGTCGGGTTTATGTTATCAAGTTGAGTCGCTTTAATGGTGACATCACCACCCGCACGGATTTGACCTTGATTCCGCAATGTTTCGGTGGTCAATATCAGATGTTGGCCCGCCTGCACATGGCTTTGTGCCGCCGTTTCAATGACTTTGCTATTGATATTAATGTCCGTCTTGGCATGCACCTCCCCCAAGATAATTTTACCCTCAGCGGTTAAGCTGATAGCGTCCTGCGCTGTGGTCAGGTTGGTGAGATTAACCCCAACTCCCTCTTCAGTGGCAATCAGGCGGATTTTATTGGCATACATGCCGCCTAACGCTTTGGTATCAACCGCTAATTGCGGTTTTGCCCCTTCTCCGGCGATAGGTTTAACCGTGCCGTCTTTCAAGTTGATACGGTTGGCCCCCTGAGTCAGCAACAGAGTGTTAGCCTGAATTTTTCCATTCAACTCCGCCGCCCGGCTGATGATATCGACATAATCCGTCGTCTTGCCGTCCAGCCCTTTGCCACCAATGGTAATCTGGCCTTTTTTCACTTCCAGCGCTTCCAGTGCGCCCTGTTTATCAAATTGGGGTTTACCGGTGGTCAGGGTTGCGCTGGCGGTATTAATAAAACCACAACCATCACAGGTAATGCCGTTAGGATTGGCAATCATCACGTTGGCTTTATTGCCAACAATTTCCAACTGGCCTTGCAGGTCAGAGCGGCCACTGCCGGTGACTTCGTTAATAATCAGTTCCGCTGCTTTGCCTTTCAGGTTAGGGTTCGCGTTAAGTTGCCCTGCCAGTTGTGATTGAGCCGCCTGTGTCGCGTTATTAAGTACGACCCCCTGCGTGGCAATATTGAACTCTTGATAGGTGTTGTGGGATATCCCTGCATCATTCGGCGTGGCGATATTCACCACCGGTGCATTGCCCTGATTTTGTACCTGTGTGCGGTTGTTATCCGGTGTTATGCCGACAGCCATAGCCGGGTGCAATGGCTGGATTGCCGTCAGGTAAATTAAAAGATAACTTGTGACCCTGGCCATCGAGTTGTGGCGTTTATCCATCGTACTGTCCCTTTTCTTAATTTAAGTGTGACAAAGTCAGTCATGCTGACTAATAAATTACCCAATGAGGTATTAGCGGTTTTTCGTACCCGTGCGTTGATATCCTGCCAAGTTAAACCCGCGAATAAATAAGGATGCATCGAGTGTTCTTGGTCTGACCGAGACAAACTTTCTGCCCCTGCAAATTCAATCCGGTGAATAATGTGACAAATAGATCCCAATGCACCCGATGTTGAAACATATGTCCATTCGGATGTTGCCCGCAGGATAAGTACTGCCAAGCTGCGGCGATAAAGCGATAATCTTTCCATAGAAAATATTGATAATTTGATAGTGGCATAATAAAACTATTCTAATGTTTAATTATTTGCTTGTCTAAATCATCAGTACGAAATGTGATCAGCATCTGGATTTTTAATCCTGCTAATGGCGAATCTGATATATTAAATGCCAGAAAATCGCGATAAGGCTGGAGATATTAAATGGTGACGGAGTAGAAGGAAAAGACTAAGGATTGTGAATATCATACAATAATAATAAATTATTATATTAATAATAGTTTCAATTTTATATTAATGAAATATCATTACCCATAAAAACCTATTTAAATAAAATATCAATAAAAACATTTTATTAAATAAAAATAGCAATAATTAAAGATGCTGTTAGATTAGAAATAGCATGTAAAGCTTGGGAGAAAAAGGTATTAAATATATAAATTAATTTTATATTTAAATCGACTTCGCCAATAAATATAAATAATAGCAACGCCAGTTATTATACTGGCATTGACTATTATATTAGTGATTATTGATAATCACAGACAGGTGCACAAGAGCAATGCAGATTACGATCACCGTAAACATCATCAAGGCGTTTAACCGCAGGCCAATATTTATTGGCTTTGGTTTCCAAGGTTGGGAAAACCGCGGTTTCACGGCTGTAGCTATGGCTCCAGTCAGAAACCAGTTCAGCTTGTACGTGAGGCGCGTTAACCAATGGGTTATCTTCTAATGACCACTCGCCTTGCGCCACTTTGCCAATTTCAGCACGGATCGCCAGCATGGCATCCACAAAGCGATCAATTTCCACTTTGCTTTCTGATTCCGTGGGTTCCACCATCAGCGTGCCAGCAACCGGGAATGACATGGTTGGTGCATGGAAGCCGTAGTCAATCAAACGCTTGGCAATATCCATCTCGCTGATACCAAACTCTTCTTTCAACGGTCGAATATCCAGAATACATTCATGCGCCACATAACCATTATGACCGGTATACAACACGTCATAATCATTCTTTAAGCGAACAGCAATATAGTTAGCATTCAAAATCGCCGTCTGGCTTGCCTGTTTCAACCCTTGCGAGCCCATCATACGGATATACATCCAGCTAATCGGCAAAATAGAAGCACTACCAAATGGTGCCGCTGAGACAGCTCTCTGTTCAGTAAGGCCATCCATTTGAACTACTGAGTGTCCCGGTAAGAACGGCGCTAAATGGGCTTTTACGCCAATCGGCCCCATACCCGGACCGCCGCCGCCGTGTGGGATACAGAATGTTTTATGCAGGTTGAGGTGTGAAACATCAGCTCCGATAAAACCGGGCGCGGTGATACCAACCTGCGCATTCATATTCGCACCATCAAGGTAAACCTGACCACCATACTGGTGAATGATTTCACACACCTGACGAATAGTTTCTTCATATACGCCGTGGGTTGATGGGTAAGTCACCATGATGCAGGAAAGCTCATTACCTGACTCTTCCGCTTTTTCACGCAGGTCGACTAGATCAATGTTGCCCTCTTTATCGCAACTCACCACCACAACGGTCATGCCTGCCATATGAGCAGAAGCCGGGTTGGTACCATGAGCAGAACTGGGGATCAAACAGATATGACGATGCCCTTCTCCACGACTTTCATGGTAACGGCGAATAGCAAGCAGACCCGCATATTCACCCTGTGCACCGGAGTTTGGCTGCATACAAACGGCATCGTAACCTGTCAGTTGCACCAACCAGTGAGATAATTGGCTGATCATTTGCTGATAACCCTGCGCTTGCTCTGGCGGACAGAATGGGTGTAGTTCATTAAATTCAGGCCAAGAGATCGGTAACATTTCTGCCGCAGCATTCAGTTTCATGGTGCAAGAACCCAATGGGATCATGGCCTGATTCAGTGCCAAATCTCGGCGCTCAAGACGATGCATATAACGCATCATATCCGTTTCGCTGTGATAACGGTTGAAATTTGGATGCAGCAGGATTTCATCACTACGCAACATTGAGGCAGGAATGGCGTGACTTTCCGTCATCAGCTCTTTATCCAGTGCTTCAACATCTAGCTTGTCATCCGTGCCTGTCAGCACAGAGAACAATTTGATCACATCATCACGGCGGGTAGCTTCACTCAATGTGATACCCACCGCGCCGTAAATATCGGTACGCAAATTGATTTCAGCTTTGTCTGCCCGGGCCAATACCGCCGCTTTATCAGCAACTTCAACCGTCAGCGTATCAAACCAAGTTTTGTAACGTAGAGTGAACCCGGCTTTCTGTAACCCAACCGCCAGAATGTCAGTCAGACGATGAATACGGCTCGCAATGCGTTTCAGCCCCTTCGAACCATGATATACCGCATACATCGCCGCGATATTTGCCAACAACACCTGAGCAGTACAGATGTTGGAATTCGCTTTCTCACGACGGATATGCTGCTCACGGGTCTGCATTGCCATGCGCAGTGCCGTATTACCTGCCGCATCACGGGAAACACCGATAATACGTCCCGGCATAGAACGTTTGAATTCATCACGGCTGGCAAAAAATGCGGCGTGGGGACCGCCATATCCCATTGGTACCCCAAAACGCTGAGCTGAACCAAACACCATGTCAGCGCCTTGTTTACCCGGTGCAGTCAGCAGCAGCAACGCCATCAAATCAGCGGCAACACTGACAATGATTTTGCGCTGTTTCAGTTGTGCGATCAGATCCGCATAATCATGAACTTCACCTGTCGTGCCAACCTGTTGTAACAACACACCAAATACACCGTCCAGCTCCAAGACTTTTTCTGCTTTATCCACAATCACATCAAAGCCAAAGGTTTCCGCGCGGGTACGAACAACGTCTAATGTTTGAGGATGGATATCATCAGCAACAAAGAAACGGTCAGCATTTTTCAGTTTGCTGATACGTTTTGCCATTGCCATTGCTTCAGCCGCCGCAGTTGCTTCATCCAGCAAAGAGGCAGAAGCAATATCCAACCCCGTCAAATCGATCGTCACTTGTTGGAAATTTAACAGTGATTCAAGGCGACCTTGAGAAACTTCTGGTTGATAAGGTGTATAAGCGGTATACCAGCCAGGATTTTCTAATAAATTACGCAAAATAACTGGCGGAAGCACAGCAGGCACATACCCCATACCAATATAGGATTGGTGACGTTTATTTTGGCTGGCAATCGCTTTCAGTTCAGCTAGTGCTTGCTGTTCAGTTGCACCACCGCCAACATCGGGTGGCTCTGGCAACGCGATATCACGGGGAACAATTTTCTGTGTTAAATCATTGAGGGAACTTGCCCCCACTGTCGCCAGCATCTCTTTTTGCTGTTCGGCGGAAGAGCCAATATGACGGCGGATAAACTCGCCCTGATTTTCGAGTTGGCTTAATGTCTGGGTCATTTGTGACTAATTCCTGAAGCTGGCCAGAAATGGCATACAAATAAAAACGCCCTGCTCACAATGTGAAACAGGGCGACGGTAAGCATATTATTCTTCTTCGTCCAGAAGTGCCTGATATCCTTCGGCATTCAGCAAACTCGAAAGTTCACTTTCATCAGAGGCTTTAATACGGAACAGCCAGCCTTCATGATAAGGCTCACTGTTAACCAGTTCAGGCGAGTCATTTAGCGCGTCATTAACGGCAATAATTTCACCACTCAATGGTGCATAGATATCAGAAGCCGCTTTTACTGATTCAACAACCGCACAATCATCACCAAGATTGATTTGATCACCTACTTCCGGCAAATCAACAAAGACCATATCGCCGAGCAGCTCCTGTGCATGCTCGGTAATACCTACCGTGTATTCACCATTACCTTCTGCACGAACCCACTCATGTGATTCAACATATTTTAACTCTGCGGGTACATTACTCATTACCATCATCTCCTTCAATCCTAGAATCTACCCCTATTAGGCTATTTTGTGCTCCTGCACCAATTATGCTTACCGGGATAAATGACTATTTACTCATCAAGTTATTATTCGATAAAAATGACTATACGAGAGGTTTGCCCGCCCGTACAAAGCCAGGTTTGACTACCTGAACCGGCATTTCACGATTGCGGATTTGGACAACCGCCTGTTCACCAATCCCCTGCGGCACACGGGCAAGGGCAATACTGAATCCTAATGTTGGAGAGAACGTACCACTGGTAATAACGCCAGAATGTAAGGCACCCATCTCATCAGTAAAACTAACCGCTAAACCACCGCGTAACACACCCTTTTCTCTCATCACTAAACCAACCAACTGTTCAGTGCCCTCTTCACGCTGTTTTTCTAGCGCTTCACGGCCGATAAACTGGCGATCTTCGGGTTTCCAAGCGATTGTCCAACCCATGTTAGCCGCAAGGGGAGAAATGGTTTCATCCATTTCCTGTCCATAGAGGTTCATACCGGCTTCAAGCCGTAACGTATCACGCGCACCTAATCCCGCGGGTTTAACGCCGACGCTAAGCAATTTTTGCCAGAAATCCGCTGCTTGCTCTTTTGGTAATGCCACTTCATAACCCGCTTCACCGGTATAACCCGTTGTTGCGATAAACAGATCCCCCGCCTGAACACCAAAGAAAGGTTTCATGCCGGCTATAGTCTGTTTTTGTTCATCATCCAATAGAGACTCTACTTTTGCCTGAGCGTCAGGCCCCTGAACTGCAATTAATGCCAGATCATCACGAACCTGAATATCAACCGGGTAACTGGCTACATGTTCATTAATCCAAGCCAAATCTTTCTCACGAGTCGCAGAATTGACCACCAACCGATAAAAATCATTGCTAAGGTAATAAACAATCAGGTCATCAATTACACCACCAGAAGCATTAAGCATCCCGGTGTATAAGGCTTTACCCTTTTCTGTCAGTTTAGCAATGTCATTTGCCAACAAATAACGCAGGAAATCACGGCAGCCAGTACCATGCAGATCCACAATCGTCATGTGGGAAACATCAAACATACCGGCATGAGTGCGGACAATATGATGCTCATCCATTTGTGAACCATAATGCAAAGGCATCATCCAGCCATGAAAATCTACCATACGTGCACCACAAGCCAGATGCTGGTCATACAATGGGGTTTGTTTTGCCATTATTTCCCTCTTTTCATTTCCTACATGAAAACATACCGCGTATTAACCGACAGATACTGTGAATCATGAACAAAAAGCGGCTAAAAAACGCGACGCAAACGATATCTTAAAATGAAAGTTATCACTGAAAACCCAAATGAACCATAAGTAAAAATAGGGTTCAATCCAGTGACCATCAAAAAACGTGTTATGAGTATGCAGAATTTTCAACTATTAAAATGAGTCATAATACTCAAAATTAACAATTAACTTTAGAAAACACCCATTTTCTGTTACAAGCTAACTGAAATATGAATAAAATCACCTATTCATATTTCAGCAAGGTATGAGAAAAAGTTATCGATAAGCAGAGGCTAAATTAGATTTTTTCAGCCGAATGGGATTTAGAACAGAGCCAGTCCGGCAAGTCATTCAATCCCATTGCCTGACGAAGTAATTTAGGTTTAATTCCCGGTAAATTATCTGCCAGAGACAACCCGACATCCCGCAAAAGTTTTTTCGCCGGATTATTGCCATCAAATAATTGACGAAAACCTTGCATCCCGGCCAGCATCACAGCAGCACCATGTTTACGTCGGCGCTCATAACGACGTAAATAAAAGTGCTGACCAATATCTTTTCCCTGACCATGCAAGCGACGCAATTCACCTATCAGCTCAGCGACATCCATAAAGCCCAAATTCACTCCCTGACCTGCCAATGGGTGAATAGTATGGGCGGCATCTCCCAACAAGGCCAGACGATGAGCCGCGAAATTACGGGCATAACGGCCGGTCAGTGGAATCGTCAGACGCTCATTCATCAGTTCACATTGACCAAGGCGCAGATCAAAATCTACCGCCAATTGCTGGTTGAAACGCCTATGATCAAGCTGTTTGTACTGTTCAGCAACTTCACCCGGTAGTGACCAAACGATAGAACACAAATGAGGATCGGCAAGCGGCAAAAACGCCAAAATACCATCACCATAAAAGACCTGACGGGCAGCCCTGCCATGCGGCTTTTCGGTGCGAATAGTGGCTACCAACGCATGATGTTCATAATCCCAGAATGTGAGAGGGATATCAGCATGTTGACGCAACCATGAATGAGCACCATCAGCACCAACAACTAAACGAGCAGTTAACATGCGACCATCGGATAAAGTCATAAAAGCTTCATTTTCACCCCAAGCAACCTGTTTCAAAGCCGCTGGCGCCAAAATGGTCACTTCAGATAAGCTGTCTGCTTTTTTCCATAATGTTTCACGGATAACGCGGTTTTCAATGATATGACCAAGATATTCCAGCCCATATTCAGCCGCGCTGAACCGAATACGGCCAAAGCTATCCCGCTCCCAAACCTCAATTTCCTGATAAGGACTGGTACGCATATCCAAAATATCTTGCCACACACCAAGATGCTGTAATAAGCGCTCACTGGCTGCATTAATCGCAGAAACCCGCAAAGCGTACTCTTCTCCAGCAACAACGGATTGAGTAGGCGGATAGCTCTCCACCACAGCCACCCGCAAGCCACTGCCTTGTAAGCCACAGGCAAGCGCCAAACCAACCATACCGCCACCAGCGATAACCACATCAAATGATTGCATAATATAATGTCCTCTTATTTTGTCTGCTTTATCTGCGGTTACCTTTGGGCGACCCAACCCAAGGTCTGACGGGCCAGTATCCCCCGCATAGGAGAGCATTTTTCCATCATCATCAGGCCGAAGTTACGCCCGACTTGTAATGGAAAATAACGATTGGCAAATATCCGTATCAATCCATCGGTAATATCGATGGTGTTTTCCCGATCTAAAACCCGTTGCTGTTGATAGTTAGCCAGAACCTGATAAGCACCAATATCTTGACCGGCAGCAAAAGCCTCAGAAACAATCTGAGCCAGTGTCATAACATCTCGCATACCAAGATTGAAACCCTGACCCGCAATCGGGTGTAATGTTTGCGCAGCATTTCCCACCAGCGCCAATCGGTGGCTAATTTGTTGATTCGCAGTAGATAGCGTCAATGGATAGCTATGACGCTGACCGGTTTCCAATATTTTCCCCAGTCTCCAGCCAAATGCTTGCTGTAACTGCCTAAGAAATTGCTCATTATTCCAACCCGCTATCTCCTTTCTCCGTGCCAACTTATGGCACCATACCAGCGAGCTCCGTCCCTCAGACATTGGCAGCAAAGCAAGTGGGCCATATTCGGTGAAACGTTCAAATGCCCTACCTCGCGGATGCTCGGAAGTCAGTACATTAGTAATCACGGCAACCTGTTCATAAGCATGCCGCTGCCACTGAATATTACAGGCGTGACCAATGGCAGAATGGCTGCCATCTGCTGCTACCAGCAATTCACCTTGCAATCGTTCACCACTGTCCAAAATGACAGCGACCGATGACAGGGTTCTTTCAACAGCCATAACCTTGGATGGACAATATAGCGTTACCCCAGGCGCATTTTTCAGCAATCCGAACAAACACTGCCCTGCATTATACAATTCGATAACATTACCTAGCGCTGGAATGTTATATTCTTTTGCATAAAGATTCACAAACCCTGCATGACCACGATCACTAACATGAACGTGAGTTATTGGTATCACATAATCTTCCAGAGCAGACCAAACACCAATCTGTTGTAAACGCTGACAAGTACCGTAAGCCAGCGCTATCGCTCTGGCATCAAAGCCGGGATGTTTCTGCTCCGGCTCTGCTGCTTCAATCAGGGACACATGAATCTGCCCCTTACTCAGGGAAGATATCGCCAGCGCAAGCGTCGCGCCGGTCATGCCTCCACCAACGATAATCACGTTCATTCTTAACTTAACCCTGTTTTGCTTTCGCCATCAGAGCTTCAATCTCATCAGCTTCTTTAACGACACTGGCTGTCAGGTTTTCATTACCTGTTTCAGTGATCAAAATGTCATCTTCAATACGGATACCGATACCCCGATATTCCAACGGCACATCTGCATCCGGTGCAATATACAGCCCCGGTTCAACCGTCAATACCATTCCTGGTTGCAAAATACGGTCGCGCTCTACGCCATAGTCACCGACATCGTGCACATCCAATCCTAACCAATGACTGAGACCATGCATAAAGAACTGGCGATAGGCTTTGGTTTCGATTAAATGCTCAACTTCACCGTGCATAATGCCCAGTTTCACCAACTCTTCCACCATAATCCGCACCACATGTTCTGTGACCTTGTTGATGCTGGTGCCTGGTTTATACAATTCCAATGAAACATTTAACGTTTTCAGTACGATATCGTAAATTTCACGCTGAGCACGAGTAAACTTGCCATTGACAGGGAAAGTACGGGTGATATCTCCGGCATACCCCAGATATTCACAACCGGCGTCAACCAACACCAAGTCACCCTCTTTCATCCTGCTTTCATTCTCGGTGTAGTGCAGAATACAGCTATTTTCACCGCTCCCGACAATCGTGTTGTAAGCAGGATAGCGAGCCCCTTGATGAGTAAATTCGTGATGAATTTCAGCTTCCAGTTGATACTCAAACATGCCTGGGCGGCAAACTTTCATCGCACGCATATGGGCCTGAGCGCTGATTTTACCTGCCCGGCGCATAGCCTCAATTTCTGCCTTAGATTTGAACAACCGCATTTCATGTATCCAAGGGCGCCAATCAGTTATCGATAAAGGCGCTGAAAGATTACGGCGACCGCCTTTTCTTAATATATCCAACGCATGGAAGACAATTTCATCTGCGTAGGCAAATTCGCCTTGCGCGTGATAAACCACATTCAAACCATTCAGCAACAGGTAAAGCTCTTCTTTGATATCATCAAAAGACAAAGCACGATCAATACCCAGTTTTTCCGGCGCCGCTTCTTGTCCAAGACGACGACCAAACCAAATTTCCGCAGTCAAGTCACTCGCTCGATTAAAAAGCACACTGTGATTATGCGTATCATCACTCTTAATTAATATCAGCACCGCTTCCGGTTCATTAAACCCGGTCAAATAAAGGAAATCGCTATGCTGACGATAGGGATATTCATTATCTGAATTTCGTGGCGCAGGCGAGGCAGAAAAAATAATCGCTGCGCTGGCCGGAGCCATTTTTGCCAGTAAAGCCTGACGGCGGGATAAATATTCTTGTTTGATCATACCCTCTCCTGCGACTTATAATTATTTTACGTTCAATAAACACCAATTAATGCAATGTTGGTTTGTCGTTTTTTGCAATTAAAACGGTTTTAGGTTCAGTAAAGGCGATATAACAAAGCTGCGCAGCCACCCGCACATATTCAAGGACCTCTTCCAGTGCTTGGGCCAACTCTTCTTGATCATCACCTTCTTCATAACCAAGCAGACCGATATTACGCAAATCACCAATAATCTCACCGATCTCTTTTCTATCCGAGAACTTCGGTTGAGCAACACCTAATCCCAGCAAAAAATGGTTAACCCATCCAGCTAATGCATCTGCTCGTTCAAATACATTATCTTCCTCATCTGGCAGCAATAAACCGAATGCAAAATTACTGTCATCCAATGATTCGAATGTGATTTCACGTAATTCACGCAATTGTTGGGCTAATGGATGGGAAAAAGCCAGCCCATCATTCGCTAAGTCATGAACTAAGACCTGCCAACTACTGTCGCGATTACCACCGCACAGCAGGCCGCTAATCAACCCATGCATCTCCGCTGCCGTCAGTGCCACTGACTGTTGATGCAATATTTCGTCAAAAGATTGATAATCTGGTAATGAATTCTGTATAGACATGTGTATTGGTCATCGTTGACGGTGTAAGTTCATGCTATGCTACCACCAAGGGGAGTCGCTATACCAGACAACAACCTTCGCTAATCGTGAGTTGTCTGTCGGTATAGCGTTATAATGATTGGCGCCGGTTTCAATTCTATCATTCAGAATTAAAACCGGAGCGCAGCAATAAGTCAGGAAGGGGTCATGTCTGCACAACCGGTAGATATCCAGATTTTTGGGCGGTCACTACGTGTCAATTGTCCATCAGAGCAAAAAGAAGCATTGCTGGCTGCGGCTGTGGAACTTGAGCAACGTTTAGACGATTTAAAAGAGCGCACCAGAGTAACCAATACTGAACAACTGATTTTTATTGTGGCACTGAATATCTGTCACGAATTGGCACAAGAAAAAGTGAAAACCCGTGACTATGCCTATAATATGGAACAGAAAATAAAGATGCTTCAACAGACTATAGAACAAGCATTAGTGGAACAAGGTCGCATCACTGAGAGCGCTATTTCACCAAATGAATGAATTCTATTGATAAATCATGCATTAGTGAGTGAATCATTCGAGAATTAGTTGCTTTCTGTATTTAGTTTCATACAATAGGTGGCATAAAGTTGCTTACAAGCGCTGAATAAATTTCTCTGAGATGTTCGTTAACGGGGAAAGTCCCCTGAGCCGATATTTCATACATTATAGAATGTGGTGCTCCGTAGTCTGGTGTGCATGCTCGGTCCGGCCGAGAAGCCTTAAAGCTGCGACGCTGCGTTCACCTTGAACCAAGGGTTCAAGGGTTACTACCTGTAACGGCATCTTGGAGAATCTCAACCTTAATCGCTGCTGCTATCCACTGGCAAATTCTATGCAATCAGAGCGCCTATTATCACTCAGACAAAGCATTAGAAAGAAAATACGCCAACAACGCCGTGAACTCACGCCTGAACAACAATCTCTTTTTGCAAGACAGGCTGCTGAGCGAGCAATCAACCACCCCAAAATTCACCAAGCCAACAAAATCGCGCTATTCCTTTCGTTTGATGGTGAACTCGATACCCGTCCACTGATTAACCAACTCTGGCAACAAAATAAACAGATCTATCTGCCGGTATTGCATCCTTTCCGTCATCACCATCTGCTATTTTTAAACTATCAACCCAATAGCCGACTTGTCAGAAATCGCTTCAATATAGAAGAGCCACCGCTGAATATTGAACAGGTTTTACCATTATCAGAGCTGGATATCATGATGATCCCGCTGGTTGCTTTTGACCGCACAGGGCAACGACTTGGCATGGGTGGTGGCTTTTACGATCGTACATTGAGGCAATGGCAACAAAAAAATTTCTATCCGATAGGTCTGGCGCATAACTGTCAGTTAGTCGATACACTGCCCATAGCCGAATGGGATATCCCATTACCCGAAATCATCACACCTGAAAAAATCTGGCAATGGCCGTAAAAAATGGGTGCCTTACACAAAGCGCCCATTTTTGACATATCAAAATATACCCTATGGATTTCAAGATGCATCGCGACGGCAAGGAGCGAATCCCCGGGAGCATAGCAAACTATGTGACCGGGGTGAGTGAGCGCAGCCAACAAAGAGGCAACTTGAAAGATAACGGGTATAATCAGTAAAGCAGACGAGAACGGATAGTACCCGGCAATGCTTTCAGTTTCTGAAATACCATTTCAGCTTGAGCCGGATTTTCAGTCACAATATCAATAACCACATAACCCATATCCCCACTGGTACGCAGATACTGAGCAGCAATATTGATATCTTGTTCAGCAAACACTTGGTTAATACTGTTCAATATACCCGGGCGATTTTCATGAATATGCAAAAACCGGTTGGTATCATCAGCATGAACAGGAAGAGACACTTCTGGGAAGTTTACTGCTGATAAGGTAGAACCATTATCGGAGTATTTCGCTAACTTTCCTGCGACTTCATAACCAATGTTTTCCTGCGCTTCTTGGGTAGAACCACCAATATGTGGGGTCAGCAACACGTTATCAAATTTACGTAACGGTGACTCAAATGGATCACTATTGGTTGCCGGTTCAACAGGGAACACATCCACAGCCGCCCCTGACAAATGTTCACTTTCCAACGCATCACATAATGCCGGGATATCCACCACCGTTCCGCGTGAAGCATTAATCAGGATAGAACCCGGTTTCATCAGGGTCAGTTCAGTTACACCAATCATATTTTTAGTTGATGGCGTTTCTGGTACATGCAAACTAACCACATCACTCATATTCAGTAATTCTGACAAATGACGTACCTGATGAGCGTTGCCTAACGGCAATTTATTTTCAATATCGTAAAAGTAGACATCCATACCAATATTTTCAGCCAGAATACCAAGCTGAGTACCAATATGACCGTAACCAATAATGCCTAGTTTTTTACCACGAACTTCATAGCAGCCTTTAGCCTGCTTATCCCACACGCCACGATGAGCTTTTGCATTCGCCAAAGGGATACGACGCAGCAATAACAACAGCTCACCAAGGACCATTTCAGCAACAGAACGGGTATTAGAAAATGGCGCATTAAAGACAGGAATACCACGTTTCGCAGCCGCTTTCAGATCAACCTGATTGGTACCAATACAAAAACAGCCTACAGCAACCAATTTTTCAGCTGCCTGAAAAATGTCTTCGGTCAGTTGTGTGCGGGAACGGATACCAACAAAATGGGTATCACGAATTGCCTCTTTTAACTCTTTGGAATCTAATGCTCCCTTATGATATTCAATATTGCTATAACCGGCTGCTCGTAGGTTTTCTACCGTGCTCTGATGTACACCTTCTAATAGCAAAAATTTAATCTTATCTTTTTCCAGAGATACCTTAACCATTTATCCTGCCTATTGTTACGCTTCGTTACATTTAAGATTCATTCTCTCAACATAACAAAAAAACGAACACAGCAATATAAACGATTGCTATTCCCGTCACATAAGTCTTAATAAAGTAGTTATTATGAGGAATAAAATGATCTGAAAAAGAACAAAATCAGGATTTAGATTAAATAACAATCATAAATATGAAACATATCACTAAATTCTCCACCTATTTTAAACGTGAAAAAATTTTTAAGGGCGAAAAACTCCGCCCCTGTAAATAATATTATTGAGTGATGGTTTCCACTCCATCAAGTGTTCCCATCAATACAATATCCGCACCACGGTTAGCAAATAGGCCCACAGTCACCACACCTGAGATACGATTAATTTTATTCTCTAACTCAACAGGATCGAGTATGGCTAGATTATGCACATCAAGAATCACATTGCCGTTATCAGTCACAACATTCTGACGATATTTTGGTACTCCCCCCAATTTAACCAACTCACGAGCAACATAAGCCTGAGCCATTGGAATCACCTCAACCGGCAGAGGGAATTTACCCAATACATCAACTTTTTTAGAAGCATCAACAATACAAACGAATTTTTTTGCTATTGCAGCAATGATTTTTTCACGCGTCAATGCAGCACCACCGCCTTTAATCATCTGCATATTGCCATTGATTTCATCCGCACCATCAACGTAGATATCAAGGGAATCCACTTCATTACAATCGAATACAGGAATTCCCAAACTTTTTAACTTCTCAGTAGAAGCCTCAGAGCTGGATACTGCCCCTTCAATCTGATCTTTAATGGAACCGAGAGCATCAATAAAGTGTGAAGCCGTTGAACCAGTCCCCACACCCACAACTGTTCCTGGTGTAACAAATTCGAGTGCTGCCCAACCTACTGCTTTTTTTAGTTCGTCCTGAGTCATATCAATTCATTGCCCATTATCAGTTACAAGGAAAGCCTGTCGACTAGTATAAACCTTGCTAGTATAAACCTTGATAGCAACAAAGAAACCGCAATTAAGTTGAGTGAGATGAATCATGGCAAATTTAAGACAAAATGATGTGAAAAACCCGCCATACTAGCGGGCCACAAAAGCAGAGTGATGTCTATGCAGCCTCTTTGTTACGACGACGACCTTGTTTTTCTTGGCTTGGTGCCTGTGCATGTTCTTCCAAAACCGGACCTACTTTCATGAGAAAATCTAAGGTCTCTCCAGCTTTTTTATAAGTTTGAATGGTATCGAACATCGGTTCTTTTTGTGTTCTCATAGCAACACCTCTAAAACGACTTTACATTACTGAACTGATTTAGTCATACAGGACAAAAAATTCCCGACAAAATCTCTCTGTTATGGTCATAGCAACAAATTTAGTAAGGCTTCACCTTCAACAAGTCTAAATGAACAAAATAACTATTCCATATTCCACCTGGTCTACCAGAGTACTATAAAACGCATATATACCCGTCATCTTTCAAGTTGCCTCTTTGTTGGCTGCACTCACCCCAGTCACATAGTCTGCTATGCTCCCGGGGATTCGCGCCCTTGCCGCCGCAATGCATCTTGAAATCCATAAGGTATAAACGCAGAGATATCAAGGAACTAACTCCTTAGACCTACTCTTCAACTTTGCCGTTAATGTCTTAATATCACATGACATTACATATCCACAACGTTCTAGCTCAAAACCAAACGAACGATAGTAAGCTATTTTATCCTTAACGGGTTCATGAATCCTGACGTTTTCACCATCAGCCACATTCATGAAAATCAATGTTGCATACAGAGTATACAAAAGCATCTTTCTATGCAACGGATGATTTTCTATATCCTTCACAAAATTTTCCAATACATGGATGTTAAAACTCTTATCGTTCAAATCATATGTCGATAAAGCGACTCCAGCCGGAGCAGATTCAATTTGGAAATTTTCCCTTGATATGACAAATTTTATACATAAGCTGAAACAGTCATGTCGATTACCGACCTCTGTAATATAATATTCCCAGTTAAGCTCACCATACGCTTTTGTTAGCATGTTTGCATCGCTGTCAGAAATAGGACCAACCGCCAAATCTATTCCTCTCTGATCCATATATAACTGCAAAGTATTGTATGTTAATTGTGCAACATGTTTCAGTGACAGCATAAAAAGCAACCTTACTTACATTGTTATTAAATAGTCCAAAATAACGATTTTTAACAATTTTATTGAAAAATCACACTTAAGCGAAACATGCAAACAATCTTTGGCTCGACCAAAAATTTATCATTAAGTTATCAAAAACAGCTTCACCCAGTGCATTCTCCTGAGCATATCGCCTATTCAACCACGTCAACAAACTCAACCTTCAAAAATGGAACCCCCTTCCCAAAGGCGACCAACCAACAAAAATTTATCCAAATTGGGTATAACATGCTTAATTTCTGAAAGGTAGGATTTTACAGCCCACCAGATAAATTGCCTCATGCATCAGAAAAATATGGCATAGTGATATTCAGAAAAATAAATGGAGAATCTTTCTATAATGAAACGCCCTGACTACCGAACACTACAAGCTCTAGATGCGGTGATCCGAGAACGCGGCTTCGAGCGGGCCGCCCAGAAACTCTGTATCACTCAATCCGCAGTTTCTCAACGTATCAAACAGTTGGAAAATCTTTTCGGTCAGCCTCTATTAGTACGCACCGTGCCGCCGCGCCCCACCGAACAAGGACAAAAACTACTGGCACTATTGCATCAAGTAGAGTTGTTGGAAGAACAATGGCTAGGCGGTGAACAGGGGAGCGATACTCCATTGCTGCTTTCACTAGCAGTCAACGCTGACAGCTTAGCAACCTGGCTGTTACCGGCTCTACACCCGGTACTCGCTGATTTACCTATCCGACTCAATATTCAAGTTGAAGATGAAACTCGGACTCAAGAACAGTTAAGAAGAGGTGAAGTCGTTGGCGCAGTCAGTATTCAACCACAACCTCTACCCAGTTGTCTGATTGATAAACTAGGCGCGCTGGATTATCTGTTTGTCGCCTCACCAGAATTTGCTGCACGCCATTTCCCAAATGGGGTTACCCGTTCGGCGTTACTAAAAGCCCCAGCGGTTGCATTCGACCATCTGGATGATATGCATCAAGCATTTTTACAACAGAACTTCGAGTTGTCCCCGGGTAGCGTTCCATGTCATATCGTCAACTCATCTGAAGCCTTTGTACAACTGGCAAAACAAGGTTCCACTTGTTGTATGATCCCACATTTACAGATTGATCAAGAATTGAAAAATGGTGAGCTGATCGACCTGACACCGGGTTTATGTCAGCGCCGGATGCTCTATTGGCATCGTTTTGCACCGGAAAGCAGGACTATGAAAAAAGTGACTGACGCCCTACTGAAACTTGGGCGTCAGATGTTAAGACAAGATGACATTAATTAAGGTTTTAGCTCAAAAACCACATCAACCTGATCGCTGAAGTTGATGCTATCCTGCTGGTAAGTTTCACCTACTCCAGCAGCAGCACCTCCCGACATCATCACATCAGTATTGCGATACTTCATGTGATCAATCGCCTCTGGTGCTCGGTAATTGATACTGTATATCGAACCAACTTTGCTATTAAAGCCTTTCGCCAAGGCACCCGCTTGTTCAATTGCATTCTCAATCGCTTTCTGGCGGGCTTCATCACGATATTTTTGCGGATTGTCCACACCAAATTGAACAGATACGATTTCGTTCAAACCCGCTTTTAATGCGCCATCTAGCAGATCATTAAGTTGATCTAACTTACGAATCTTCACCTCCACTGAACGGATCGCACGATAGCCTTTCAGCACCGATTTGCCCGATACATTATCGTATTCATAATCAGGCTGAGTACGCAAATTCGCTGCATCAATATCTTTCTTTTCAATACCGTGATTTTTCAGAAAATCAAAATATTTAGCAACCAGCTCATCAACCTGCTTTTTAGCCCCAGAAGCATCTTTAGCCGCAATATTGACGTTAATCAGCAATGTTACTATATCCGGTTCTGCTTTCACTACCGCATTACCAGAAGTAATAACATGAGGGACTCCGGGTAAATCAGCAGCCTGTGCAGCAAGTGGCACCCCGGCACTTAACATGGCGGCCAACCCCAATGATTTTAATTTCACACAACCTCCGAAGAAAACCTGTTACAGAAAATGTTCATCCCACGGAAAAACCGAAATATACATGGGATGAATGAAACACTAACACAGAGACTGTATGCAAAGAAGTGTTCAGCTTAATCAGAAATTAGCAATCCCTGCTTAGCAAGTTGCCATGCGATATACCACATTATGATACAAATAAACCCATTAATAATCCGTTGAGAAAGCGGCTTACTTAGCACGGGGGAAAACCATGCAGCCAGCAATGACAGAGAAAAAAACCAACTAACAGAAGCACTTGCCGCCCCAAAAGTAAACCAGGGCCTGAGTTCTGAAGATAACTGACCACCAATACTGCCCAGAACAACAATGGTATCTAAATAAACATGCGGATTTAACCAAGTGACCGCAAAGATGATCGCAATTACCCGCCAACGGTTTTTTACTGAATGATTTACCTGTGCCAGTTCAACATTGGCAAACAAAACCACACGTAAGGCCCCCCATCCATACCAGAATAAAAAAGCAACACCTCCCCAGGTGACAAATTGCAAGAGTAAAGTTGACTGACTAAGTAATGCACTACCACCAAATACACCGACACCAATCAGAAAGCCATCACTGATCGCGCACAAAGTTGCGCTCATCAAATGAAATTGTCTCCTGCTCCCTTGCTGCATAACAAAGGCATTTTGTGGACCAAGAGGCAAGATCATTGCTGCGCTAAGAAAAAAACCCTGCACAAATGTCGATAACATAAAAAAACTCCTCAATAATTATTCACTTTGCTATTTCAATGTTCAGAATATTAAGAAGAATAGCTCATTAGAGGAAATAAATGTTTCTAATTGATCATAAGAAATTTTAATAACCAACCAAAAAGCAAATTTTTACAGAAAAATCATTTGATTAATTCAAAGAAAATCAAGCTAATACCCATTCAAAACATTAATAAACCCTTAATTCTGTAAGAATTAAGAGAAATAAATTATCGCTTGCATAATATTAGCAATCATTATTACTACCGCACTCACTATCATCAATGACTATTTTGTTCCTAAGCAATGCTGAAAAGATACTAAACCAATCTAAAACAATTGAATATTACATTAATACAGCAACAAAATATTACCAATATCGAATCCTGCCATAAACCCTTTAATTATAACCACATAAAAAAATAACCTGTTACGATAAATTGCAAAAACTTAGCCATTTACTTTATAAAATGAGACAAAGATAAAAAAACCATAAAAAACTCAGGGATTATTGGAATTTATTCGCAACATTAACTACTCTTTAATTACTGACTATCAAGCCAATAGAATAATGGGGTTTGCATATGAACGTATCTACAAAAAATCATGATGCTAAATTATCTCCTCAGGGGGAGAATAGTAAAAATAAAGATAATAGAGAGACTAATGATAACAGAGATAAATCAGAATACGAAAATTATCCTGAGCTTTCTCAATGGACCTTTAGATTCTAAATACTAAAAATTTAACTTAAACAACGGCATTGGTAGTCAGTACCTATACCGAAAACTAATCCCATTAACGCTATTTTATTTATCATTTTATATTCTCAATACTGATGTACTGTATATGCATATTAATAACTCTACACAGTCTGAATAAAAACCATCTACAAAAATAACACTTAAAATAGAGGTTAAGATGAACGAAAAAATAGAAGTAATAAATATAGATGTAAATAGCGACATGAGCACTAATTACACTAAAAAAAGACCTAAAATACCTCAGGAACTATACGCATATGAAGATATAAAGAAAATTCCAATCCAAGATATTCTTTCTGATGATGAAATAGAAATTTATGAAAATGAAATACAGAAAAAAATAAAAGTAAAACCGTTGGGATCTAATAAACTTGTTGTTGTTACCAAAGCGACCAGATTATGCAATCTAAGATGCTCCTACTGCCATTCATGGGCTGAAGGGAAAAATAATACAATGAGTTTTAGTAGTTTAGTTGCCATGACGAAAAGAATCCTCGATATTCCTGATTTAATTAGAATTGAATTTGTATGGCATGGCGGTGAAGTTACAAGATTAAGACCTGAATTTTTCATAAAATTCATTTGGTTACAACAACATATTAAGAGAGACAACCAATTCGTTACCAATGCGATACAAACAAATGCTGTAAATATCAGTGAAAAATGGATAGCATTGATAAAAAGATTGAATATTAGTGTTGGAATCAGTCTTGATGGTCACCCCGAAATTAATGATAGCAGAAGAGTTGATCTAAAAGGCGTTGGCACTTCTAAAAGAATAGAAAAAACAATACAAACATTTAGAAATAACAACATTAAATATGGCGGGCTAGTTGTCGTTGATCGGCTTATTCTTGAATCAAATAAAAGAGAACTATTAAGCTATTTTGCAAGAATAAACCTCAATGATCTTGTTTTTCTGGATATTGTTCCAGATAACAGGTTGCTTCCAGGAGAGTCTCCAGGTGACAGCTATGTCAATTACTTCGAATACATGGACTTTCTCTCGGAACTATTTCTAATTTGGTGGAAGGAATATAAAGACACAATTAACATTCCTTTATTTAACTCATTTGTTGGTGTTTTGAAAGGTGCTAGTAATGTTTTGATGTCATGTTATTGGTCAGAAAAATGTCATCAAGAAGTTGTTACAATTGAGCCAAATGCAACCGTATCTGCATGTGACAAATACGTCGGAAGCGAAAATTTTTACTATGGTTCATTGCTAGATAATGATTTAAGAACATTATTAGAGAATTCTATACATTATGAAAAATCAGAAAAAGAAGAAATCGATAATAATAACAACATGAAAAATTGCCAGTGGTTTCATTTATGTCACGGAGGATGTCCACAAACGAGAATAAGTAACAGGAAACATAATAAAATGTACTCAGATATATTAGCATGTTGCGGAACTGACAAGCTACTTAATACAATTTCTGGAGTTTTATGATGGAAAATAACAATAAAAACACTAACTTTAATAAAACTGAAATGAATAAATTCACTTTTGTAGAATCAAAATTGAGCAATGAAGAAATCGTTGATATACATGATATAATGGTGAACTCAGGAGAATTAAGACCTATTGAATACCTTAAGTTATGCCAGAGTGAGATTAAAGAATCAAAGAGAATAGTTATACTCTGTAGTCATAATACAGAGTTTGTCGGTATGGCACATATTCTCTTAATATCTGAACGCACATCATTTAATGACCACGGAATTATTGAACTCCATGACCTTTGGATTAATCCAAAGTGGAGGAGAAATGGCATAGCACTTCTTTTATCGCGAAAATTAGAAGAAATTTGTTATCAACGACTTAAAGTAAAAAATGTTGGCTTGGCGATACAACTCTATAAAAACAATGAATATATTTTACGATTTTATATGAAAATTGGGTATAAACCCATTGATTTACAAATAGATGGTTCTAATACAGTATTATGGATGACAAAAGAAATAGAACCTTTTTAAACGACGGGTATTGAACTATCAATATCAGAGCCTATCCCAATAGGCGTAATTATTGCAAACAATGGCAAATAAAACAGCCTAATGGGATAGGTTATTATTCAATTTCTTGTTTATAATAGGGTTATTATTCTTCCATTTAACTCAACAATATCATCATACCGAGATATACCCGTCATCTTTCAAGTTGCTTCTTTGTTGGCTGCACTCAATCCGGTCTGAACGATCACAAAATCAATAAATCATCAACCGGACTGAACTCAGCCAATAATAACGCCAACATCGATACCTTAATATACGCAAAAAGGATCGTGATGATAATCAAACTCTAATCGCTCACCCTATTCTGCGACACAGCTTGGTTCTGATGCAAATAAACTTCCATTTGTGGATAAGGAATACTGATATTGTGTTTATCCAATGTGCGTTTAAAGTTCTCCATCAAATCCCAATAAACCTCCCAAGCATCACCATTGATGGTCCATACACGCACAATAAAATTCAGTGAAGAAGGAGCCATTTCATGCAAACGAATCGTCACGCCTTTGTCATGCTGAATACGATTGTCTGCGGCAATAACATCACCTAATACTTTTTTAACTTCGTCAATATCCGCATTATACGCAACACCAACCATAATCTGGGTTCGACGATTCGGTTCACGGCTGGTATTAATAACATTATCTGCAATAATTTTCCCATTCGGGATCACGATAATTCTGTCATCTGCTGTACGCAATGTAGTAGAGAAAATCTGCACCTGAACAACGGTGCCTTCAACCGCGCCCAGAATAACATATTCACCCGCACGGATTGGACGAAAAGCCACCAGCAATACCCCTGCGGCAAAGTTGGACAAAGAACCCTGTAAAGCTAAACCAACAGCTAAACCAGCCGCACCGATAACCGCAATGACGGAAGCCGTCTGAACACCTAATTTGCCCAAAACTGCAATAATAGTGAACGCAATAATCAAATAACGAACAACAGCAGCCAGGAAATCGGATACCGTTACATCAATGCCACGCAATGACATAACTCTTTTCACGCCCTTACTAATGAGTTTCGCCGCCATCAATCCCAGAACAAGAATGAGAATAGCAGCAATAGTATTGACCAAATATTGAATGATTAAATCCTGATGATTAATAAGCCAGCTTGTAGCTTCATTAATGCCACCAGACAGATTGATATCTTCCATTAAAACCACCTCGATTCTTTAGCTATTTAACTATCATTGAGTAAAATTACTCGATGACTCTCCTTCATAGCAACCATTAACAGCAAGAAAAAAATCTATCGTGCCAGAGAACTATTTTTGTCTATATACCGCGTCTTACCAATCGTACTTTTGCAAAATAAAATCCCGATAATCGGCCAACATATCAATAAAATCCTTGGTACCGCAAAAAGCCAGGCTCTCATTATCGTAATAACTCATGCCCTCCTCCATCGAATCAGTTTCAAATTCAAGCTGATTGGCACGAACCATAACTTCTTCGTCATCCATTAACAGCGTATATTCATGACCTACAAGTTGCCATTGACGTTCACTACCTTTAATTTCAGCCAACGCTGAGGCAATCTTATCTATCACCGCCAAATCACCTTTAACTTCTTCATTCAGCCACTGACCAATAGCTTCGTGATCCATTGAGAACCGGCTAGTCACCAGTCCAGTGACATCCAGCAAAAATTCGTATTCCATCATTACCTCCGGTGCGTTCTTTCCATTTTAATATTTCCTAGCAATTCCGCCCCAAAATCAGCCCACAAATTGCCAAGAAGTGGGAGATTAAAGCCTCTATGCTGACACAACGGTATGGTTTTCACCTGGATAACCGAAATATACACCCCCAAGTTATTCTTGAGGTTTGTGTCCGCTACGGCTTTCATCGGAGGAGAGTTCAGCCTCAGTGCAAATCTCAGTGCAAATATAGACAAATACACTATAATTAATAATATCTCAGAGAAACAAAAACAGCAAAATCGAACACACATCCACTAATTGATGAGATATATTCAAGAGTCTTGCAATAGAACAATTTATTTTCTATCTTGTCAGCAAAAACAAAAACACCTTTCAGGAGCCATTATGATACGCCATATTCTTTTGTTAAAATTCACATCCGAGATAAAACAACAACAATTAACGACGATAAGAGATACCGCTATTTCCATGCAGCATCAGATCAAAAGTATTTCTTCTATCGAGTGGGGAAGTAATGTAAGTAGTGAAAACAAAAACAAAGGTTTTACACATGCTATCACCATGACATTTGATGACCATAAAGCTATTGCAAACTATTTTCCTCACCCAGTGCATGAAAAATTAAAAGATAATGCGATAATAAAATAGCAGATTTTACCTCCCATTTTAGACTGCTGAAAAACCTATTTAAAAAAGAAGAGACATTTCTATCTCATTGAAAAAAAATTAAAAAAATATAACGATCGGATGGGTTAAAACAGTATAAAACCAGTTTAAACCGGGGTATTTAAGTTATCATGGTTTTGCATAATAAATACAACATAATAATACTGTAAGTAACCCAGTTCATGTGCTGTAAAATCATTTATCTGTGAATTTTTTATGCCGACAATTAGTTCTTTTCTGTTTTGATTTTTTTAAGTTTAAAACCAAAAAGAGCAATAGGCTTGTTAATAACATTAAAATAAAAACCAATTTCTTTAACAGTTTTTAATGCCGCGAAACGTTTTTTTCTTTTCGCTGTTAATTTTCTTAATACGGTTAATATTGTTATTCCTTCCCTGATTAATCAATTCAAAATCCGTTTCTCCTGATGCTTTCTCTTTTAATATCAGTTATAGCATCGAATTTTTTACCCACTTTTAAAAATCGTTAATCACGACTTTTTACCTTTAATGATTAAAGTTTTTATCTGCTTTTTAACGATATGCTTGTCTTTTTTCCAGATGTTAAAACCACACTGATAAGCAAAAAACGACCTTTCTTAACACTTGTTTTATCATTGATAAAAACTTAGCAGTGATAGTCGAAACGTTAAAAGCCAGCAATCTAAAATGGGAGGTTTTTACCTCCCATTCATTGGTATCGCAATTACACCGCAGTTTGGAAAATCACATCATCCGCTTTTTCCGTGTATTGGTTCAGTTGATCAAAATTGAGATAACGGTAAGTATCTTCCGCGGTCTCATCAACTTTAGCCATAAATTGCTGGTACTCTTCCGGTGTAGGCAGGCGTCCCAACAAAGAAGCCACAGCCGCCAGTTCAGCCGATGCCAGGTAAACATTCGCCCCCGTCCCCAGACGATTCGGGAAGTTACGAGTCGAAGTGGAAACTACGGTTACACCGTCAGCAACGCGTGCTTGGTTACCCATACACAAGGAACAGCCAGGAATTTCAACCCGTGCCCCACTCTTACCAAAGATGCTGTAATAACCTTCCTCTGTAAGTTGAGCTGCATCCATTTTCGTTGGTGGAGCAACCCACAAGCGAGTTGGTAATTGACCTTTATGTTGATCCAATAATTTACCGGCTGCACGGAAATGACCAATGTTAGTCATACAAGAACCGATAAAAACCTCATCGATTTTACTGTTCGCCACATCAGACAGTAAACGGGCATCATCGGGATCGTTCGGTGCGCACAGAATAGGTTCTTTGATTTCAGCCAGATCGATTTCGATAACGGCGGCATATTCTGCATCAGCATCAGCTTCCAACAATTGAGGATCTTTCAGCCAGTTCTCCATGCCCGTTACACGACGTTCTAAAGTACGGCGATCACCATAACCTTCGGCAATCATCCATTTCAGCAGCACAATATTGGATTGCAGGTATTCAATAATCGGTGCTTGATCCAATTTAATGGTACAGCCTGCCGCAGAGCGCTCCGCAGAAGCATCTGCCAGCTCAAATGCCTGCTCGACTTTCAGATCTGGCAAACCTTCGATTTCGAGGATACGGCCAGAGAAGATGTTTTTCTTACCTTTCTTTTCAACCGTCAGAAGGCCTTGCTGAATTGCATAGTAAGGAATCGCATGAACCAAATCACGCAAAGTAATACCGGGCTGCATCTGCCCTTTAAAACGAACCAGCACCGATTCTGGCATATCTAAAGGCATCACCCCCGTCGCAGCAGCAAACGCCACCAGACCAGAACCCGCCGGGAAGGAAATACCAATCGGGAAACGCGTATGAGAATCACCGCCCGTACCAACGGTATCAGGCAACAGCATACGGTTCAGCCATGAGTGAATAATGCCATCACCCGGACGCAGAGAAACACCGCCACGATTCATGATGAAGTCAGGCAAGGTATGGTGAGTGGTGACGTCAACTGGCTTAGGATAAGCCGCCGTATGGCAGAATGACTGCATTACCAGATCCGCAGAGAAACCCAAACACGCCAGATCTTTCAGTTCATCACGGGTCATTGGGCCTGTTGTATCCTGAGAACCAACAGAGGTCATTCTAGGTTCACAGTATTCACTAGGGCGAATACCCACAGTGCCACATGCCCGACCAACCATTTTCTGAGCCAGGGAGAAACCGCGACTACTTTCTTCAACCGCTTTCGCCTGACGGAAGACGTCACTGGAGGGTAAACCAAGAGACTCACGCGCCTTACTGGTCAAACCACGGCCGATAATCAGTGGAATACGGCCACCCGCACGCACTTCATCCAACAAGACATCTGTTTTCAGTTCAAATTCAGCCAGTAACTCATTGGTTTCGTGGTGACGTACTTCCCCTTTATATGGGTAGATATCAATTACCTCCCCCATATTTAATTTGTTCACATCCAGCTCAATTGGCAGCGCACCGGCATCTTCCATCGTATTGAAGAAGATTGGCGCAATTTTACCGCCCAGAACAACGCCACCACCACGTTTATTTGGCACAAAGGGAATATCGTCGCCCATAAACCATAATACTGAGTTAGTGGCCGATTTGCGGGAAGAACCTGTACCAACCACATCACCGACATAAGCCAGCGGATAGCCTTTTTTATTCAGCTCTTCAATCTGTTTGATTGGACCAACAACCCCAGCTTGATCGGGTGTAATTCCTTCGCGGGCATTTTTCAACATAGCCAGAGCATGCAGTGGAATATCAGGGCGTGACCATGCATCCTGCGCGGGAGATAAGTCGTCAGTGTTTGTTTCACCCGTTACTTTAAATACCGTGACTGTGATTTTTTCTGCCAATTCAGGGCGTTCCAGATACCACTGCGCATCAGCCCAAGATTGCATAATTTGTTTGGCTTGTGGATTTCCTGCTTTTGCTTTTTCTTCTACATCATAGAAGTTGTCAAACATCAACAAAGTATGAGAGAGCGCTTTAGCTGCAATTGGAGCCAGTTTTTCATTATCCAGAGCATCAATCAAAGGATGAATATTATAACCACCTTGCATCGTTCCAAGCAGTTCAATCGCCTTCTCTGGCGTGATTAGCGGTGAAATAGTTTCATCTTTCGCAATGGCGGCAAGAAAACCGGCTTTTACATAAGCCGCTTCATCAACGCCGGGGGGAATACGGTTAATCAGCAGATCTAACAAGAAATCTTCTTCACCTTTTGGTGGGCTCTTCAGTAACTCAACCAGCGCCGCCGCTTGTGTCGCGTCCAATGGTTTAGGGACGACACCTTGGGTTGCACGCTCGGCTACGTGCTTGCGGTATTCTTCTAGCACGACTTTCTCCTCGCTCTCATTGTCATTTTATCTACCCGGCTCTGCACCCACCTTAGAACCAGTCTCATCAAGCTATCGTCTTTGCGCAACCAATATGTGTTTTCGCAACAAATAGCCCCTCCTGAAACAGGTTGTTAGTTATGGTTCCGGGTGCCAGGTCAGAGGATTGCCGGCATAACTTAACAAGTGCAAAACAAGTTATGCCCAGCTTCGGGCGCTCAGCATACCAAAATTTGAATGCGATGTTAATTCGTTCACAGAAAAGTAACATTAACTGATAGTAATATTCTGAATTAACAGCAGATAAAGCTATTAAAACAGATTATTCCGCTGATTTTTGCCAGTAGCACCCACAAAAGCCATACTTTTTATATTGAGTTTCCTCAAACAGGTCATACCAGATAAAAAAACGGCTTTCAATAAATGAAAGCCGCTTCGGTAAATTACATTAATAGATTGATCGATTTAACAAATTATTTCTTTTTCTTCGCTTTCGCATTTGGCAAATCAGTAATACTGCCTTCAAAGACTTCAGCAGCCAGACCTACCGACTCATGCAACGTTGGGTGAGCATGGATGGTCAATGCGATATCTTCCGCATCACAACCCATTTCAATTGCCAGACCGATTTCACCCAACAATTCACCACCGTTAGTACCCACAATAGCACCACCGATAATACGATTACTTTCTTTATCGAAAATCAGTTTGGTCATACCATCAGCACAATCAGAAGCAATTGCGCGGCCAGAAGCGGCCCACGGGAAAGTTGCCGTTTCATAGCTAATGCCTTTCTCTTTCGCTTCTTTCTCAGTCAGGCCAACCCATGCAACTTCCGGTTCAGTGTAAGCAATGGATGGAATCACTTTTGGATCGAAGTAATGTTTCTTACCAGAAATAACTTCCGCCGCAACGTGACCTTCATGAACACCTTTATGCGCCAACATAGGCTGACCAACAATGTCACCAATAGCAAAGATGTGCGGTACATTGGTGCGCATTTGCTTATCAACATGGATAAAGCCGCGGTCATCAACGCCAACACCGGCTTTACCTGCATCCAGCATTTTACCGTTAGGTACACGACCGATAGCAACCAGAACCGCGTCATAGCGCTGTGGTTCTGTTGGTGCGTTTTTGCCTTCCATCGTGACGTAGATACCATCTTCTTTGGCTTCTACCACGGTAACTTTGGTTTCCAGCATCAGATTGAATTGTTTGCTGATACGTTTGGTAAAGACTTTCACTACGTCTTTATCCGCCGCAGGAATCACCTGATCCAACATTTCAACAACATCAATCTGAGAGCCCAGAGCGTGGTAAACGGTTCCCATTTCCAGACCGATAATACCACCGCCCATGACCAACAAGCGGCCAGGAACCGTAGTCAGCGCCAAAGCATCGGTAGAATCCCAAACACGCGGGTCATCATGAGGAATAAATGGCAGTTGGATAGGACGGGAGCCCGCGGCAATAATGGCGTTATCAAAATTAATCGTTGTTGCGCCACCTTCACCTTCAACAACCAGCGTGTTAGCTCCCGTAAATTTACCAAAACCATTAACCACTTTAACTTTACGGCCTTTAGCCATACCAGCCAAACCACCGGTTAGCTGATTAATAACTTTTTCTTTCCAAACACGGACTTTTTCGATGTCAGTTTTGGGTTCACCAAAAACGATGCCATGATCTGCCAGCGCTTTAGCTTCCTCAATCACTTTTGCTACATGCAGCAATGCCTTGGAAGGGATACAACCAACGTTAAGACAAACACCACCTAAGGTAGAGTAACGTTCCACCAGAACGGTTTCCAAACCTAAATCCGCGCAACGAAAAGCAGCAGAATACCCTGCTGGACCTGCCCCAAGTACCACTACTTGGGCTTTAATTTCAGTACTCATCATGACCTCTTAATTGTTTGTCCGGCGGGTCAGGCGCCAAAAACGATATATTCCACCGGGACCTACACACCGCGAGCAGTTTACAGAATTGTTAATAACCTGAAAAGTGCGTTAACGTGACAGAACTCGCAACAAACTCACCCGATGTAAGCCGTCTCTCTGTCACCACAATAACAATCAGGCCGGCACATGGCCGGCCTTTGAGATTACATCACCAGACGGCGGATATCGCTCATCGCATGATTAATAAATGTGATGAAACGCGCACCATCAGCACCATCGATCACACGGTGATCGAAAGAGAGTGACAGAGGTAGCATCAAGCGTGGAACAAACTCTTTACCATTCCATACCGGCTTCATTGATGAGCGGGATACACCCAGGATAGCCACTTCTGGTGCATTAACGATTGGCGTAAATGCTGTGCCACCGATACCACCCAGGCTTGAAATAGTGAAGCATCCCCCCTGCATATCAGATGCAGTCAGTTTGCCTGCACGAGCTTTCTTAGACATCTCAGTCAGCTCGCGGGACAATTCGATGATGCCCTTCTTATTCACATCACGGAACACTGGAACCACCAGACCATTAGGTGTATCAACTGCCACACCAATGTTGATGTATTTTTTCAGCGTCAGTTTCTGACCATCTTCCGAGATAGAGCTGTTAAAGCGCGGCATCTCTTCCAACGCTTTTGCTACCGCTTTTATGATGAATACTAACGGAGTAATCTTCACGCCAAGCTGTTTCTTCTCAGCTTCCTGATTCTGCTGTTTACGGAAGTTTTCAACTTCAGTGATATCCGTTTCGTCGAACTGTGTAACATGTGGGATCATCACCCAGTTACGGCTCAGGTTAGCACCAGAGATTTTCTGAATACGGCCCAGTTCAACTTCTTCAATTTCACCAAATTTACTGAAATCAACTTTCGGCCAAGGCAGCATACCCGGCAGACCACCACCGGCTGACGCAGGAGCCGATTCAGCACGTTTAACCGCGTCTTTCACGTAAGCCTGAACGTCTTCACGCAGAACACGGCCTTTACGCCCTGTACCTTTCACTTTAGCCAGATTAACGCCGAATTCACGCGCCAAGCGACGGATCACCGGCGTTGCATGAACATAAGCGCTATTTTCAGCGAAATCATTTTTGTCTTCTTCTGCGAAGCTTCTACTAGCAATAACCGGTGCCGCCGCTTTCTCTGGTTCAGCCGCTGGCGCTGAGGCAACCGGAGCAGCAGGCGCTGCACCCGCGACTTCGAATATCATGATCATAGAGTCGGTTTTCACTTTATCACCGATCTTGATTTGAATTTCTTTAACGATACCTGCGAATGGTGCGGGGACTTCCATAGAGGCTTTATCGCCCTCTACGGTGATCAGCGATTGTTCTGCTTCCACTGCATCACCAACTTTCACCATCACTTCGGTAACTTCGACTTCATCACCGCCGATATCCGGTACATGAACCTTCATAGCCGCGGAAGCTACGGGTTCTGGCTCTGCCATACGCGCAGACAATGTTACCGCTGCTGGCGCTTCCGCGGAATCAAAAATCATAATCAGTTTGTCGGTTTCAACTTTATCGCCAACCGCAATGATGATCTCTTTAACGACACCCGTTTGAGGGGATGGAACTTCCATCGAAGCCTTATCACCTTCCACGGTGATCAACGATTGCTCAGCTTCCACTGTATCGCCAACTTTCACCATGATTTCGGTGACTTCAACTTCGTCCGCACCGATATCCGGTACCTTAATTTCGATAGCCATTGATTCTTTACCTCTTATGCCAGACGCGGGTTAACTTTTTCTGGGTTAATGTTGTATTTGTTGATTGCTTCTTCCACAACACTCACATCGATTTCGCCGCGCTTAGCCAATTCACCCAAAGCAGCAACTACCACGTAAGAAGCATCAACTTCAAAATGATGACGCAGGTTTTCACGGCTATCGGAACGACCGAAACCGTCAGTACCCAATACGCGGAATTCACTTGCAGGGATGAAGTTACGAATTTGTTCTGCGAACAACTTCATATAGTCAGTAGAAGCCACTGCCGGTGTTTCATTCATGATCTGAGCAACGTAAGGTACACGTGGCGTTTCTGTTGGGTGCAACATGTTCCAACGTTCACAATCCTGACCATCACGAGCCAGTTCAGTGAATGAGGTCACGCTGTACACATCAGAACCCACACCATAATCGTTAGCCAGAATCTGTGCCGCTTCACGAACATGACGCAGAATAGAACCAGAACCTAATAGCTGAACTTTACCTTTGCTGCCTTCCAAGCTTGCCAGCTTGTAGATACCTTTACGGATACCTTCTTCTGCACCTTGTGGCATTGCTGGCATGTGGTAATTTTCGTTCAGCGTGGTGATGTAGTAGTAAATGTTCTCTTGTTTCTCACCATACATACGCTCTAAACCATCATGCATAATCACAGCAACTTCATAAGCAAATGCTGGATCGTAAGAGATGCAGTTAGGGATAGTCAGAGACTGAATGTGGCTGTGCCCATCTTCGTGTTGCAGACCTTCACCATTCAGGGTTGTACGACCGGAAGTACCCCCAATCAGGAAGCCGCGAGCCTGTTGGTCACCGGCTGCCCAGCACAGGTCGCCAATACGTTGGAACCCGAACATAGAGTAGTAGATGTAGAACGGAATCATTGGCAGGTTATTAGTGCTGTAAGACGTTGCCGCCGCCAGCCACGATGAAGCAGCACCCAGTTCATTGATGCCTTCTTGCAGAATCTGACCTTTGGCATCCTCTTTATAGTAAGCAACCTGCTCACGGTCCTGCGGAGTATACTGCTGGCCGTTAGGACTGTAGATGCCGATCTGACGGAACAGACCTTCCATACCAAAAGTACGCGCTTCATCAGCAATGATTGGAACCAGACGATCTTTGATTGACTTGTTCTTCAACATCACGTTCAAAGCACGAACAAAAGCGATAGTGGTAGAAATCTCTTTGTTTTGTTCTTCCAGCAACGCACCAAAATCTTCCAGCGTTGGCAGTTCCAGTTTCTCTTCAAAATGAGTACGACGGCTTGGCAAATAACCACCCAACGCTGCACGATGCTCATGCAAATATTTGTACTCTTCAGAGTCTTTATCAAACGTTACATAAGGCAGTTTTTCAAGTTGATCATCAGCCACAGGCACATTGAAACGATCACGGAAATGGCGAACGCCTTCCATATTCATCTTCTTAACCTGATGAGCGATATTTTTACCTTCCGCAGTATCACCCATACCGTAACCTTTGATGGTCTGAGCCAGGATAACGGTTGGTTTGCCGGTAATTTCCTGCGCTTTTTTCAAAGCAGCAAAGACTTTCTTAGGATCATGACCACCACGGTTCAACGCCCAAATCTGGTCATCGGTCATATCTTTGACTAATTCAGCGGTCTCTGGGTAACGGCCAAAGAAATGCTGACGCACATAAGCGCCATCTTTGGATTTGAACGTCTGGTAATCACCGTCCAGCGTTTCATTCATCAGTTGGATCAATTTACCGCTGGTATCTTTACGCAACAGTTCATCCCAACGATCGCCCCAAAGCACTTTAATCACCTGCCAGCCTGCACCATCAAAAATGCCTTCCAGCTCATTAACGATTTTGCCATTACCCGTAACTGGGCCATCCAGACGTTGCAGGTTACAGTTGATAACAAAGACTAAATTATCCAGTTTCTCGCGAGTTGCGATAGTGATCGCACCTTTGGATTCTGGCTCATCCATTTCACCGTCGCCCAGGAAGGCATAAACAGTCTGCTTGGAGGTATCTTTCAGACCACGGTGTTCCAGATATTTCAGGAATTTAGCCTGATAAATCGCACCGATTGGCCCCAATCCCATTGAAACAGTTGGGAACTGCCAGAATTCAGGCATCAATTTTGGATGCGGATAAGAAGAGAGACCGTTGCCATGAATTTCCTGACGGAAATTATTCATCTGCTCCTCAGTTAAACGGCCTTCAAGGAAAGCACGAGCGTAGACACCTGGAGAGATGTGACCTTGGAAATAAACCAAGTCACCGCCGTCATTTTCATTACGGGCACGGAAGAAATGGTTGAAACAAACTTCATACATGGTTGCTGAAGACTGGAATGAAGCCATATGACCCCCTAATTCCAGATCTTTTTTGGATGCCCGTAACACGGTCATCACCGCATTCCAACGAATAGTAGAGCGAATACGACGCTCCAAATCCAGATTGCCAGGGTAAGCAGGCTCATCCTCAACAGCAATGGTGTTGATATAATCGCGGTTAGCAGCACCGGCCGCAACATTCACGCCACCTTTACGTGCTTCGTTCAGTACCTGATCAATCAAGAACTGAGCACGATCAACACCCTCTTCACGGATGACCGATTCGATCGCCTGTAGCCAGTCGCGAGTTTCGATCGGATCCACGTCATTTTTCAAAATGTCTGACATGGTGTATTCCTTATCTGTTATCTGTTTCTAATGATTGTTTTGGAGCCTATCTTCCCGTCATACCCTTTGACGTTCAGCCGGTCATGACTGGAAAATAGGCCCTCACTGTTGTTGCCGCTAGCGCCCTCAGTAAAGGGACTCAACTTAGCTGTGCAAACGCAGCAAACTTCAAGATCCACACAGCTAATTTTATTCCTGATGCTGTTGAAGACGTCGTAATGATCGCTCACGGCGAGTATGCTCGCGGCTGAGATCCAATAAAACATCTTCAATGAAAGCTAAATGGCGATGGGAGGCCTCACGGGCTTTCTCCGGTTGCCGCGCCATTATCGCTTCAAAAATCTTCGCCCGATGATCGCTGACAGCCGTCAGCGTTTCCCGCCGGGTATACAAAAACTCAAAATTCTGCCGGATATTTTGTTCCAGCATAGGTGCCATACAGCGTAATAAATGAAGGAGAACGACATTATGCGCAGCTTCGGCAACGACAAGCTGATATTGCAAAACAGCTTCGGATTCCGCATTGACATCACCACTTTCCTGAGCTTGTTGAATAACAAGGTGATATTGCCGAATGCGTTCAAAATCTTCGTCAGTTCCACGCAGTGCCGCGTAATAGGCAGCAACACCTTCCAAAGCATGGCGGGTTTCAAGGAGGTCAAATTGAGATTCAGGGTGACCAGCCAGTAGTTGTGCCAGTGGATCACTGAAACTTTGCCAGAGGTTACTCTGAACAAACGTCCCCCCACCCTGACGGCGAAAAAGAAAACCTTTAGCTTCTAACCGCTGAATGGCTTCGCGCAGTGAAGGGCGTGACACATCAAACTGTTTCGCCAACTCACGTTCAGGCGGCAACTTCTCCCCTGGACGCACAGATCCTTCAAGGATGAGATGTTCAAGACGCTGCTCAATAACATCTGATAATTTTGGTTGGCGGATTTTGTTATAAGCCATATTTACTATAAGTCAGTTAGAACCAAGCCAGTTAGAACCTATCTCATGAGGCTATTTTGTTTGTCGTTTCGAACCCGGGCAATATTCAAACCGCCTACATCAATAGCGCCTACTTAAGGTAGCTACATATGGATAAACGCTGTTTCGGTCTTTGCCAAAGTCAATTGGTAATACCAATTTAAACTACCGGGCCATAAAAGTAACAAAGTATTCACCAACTGTCCATAAAGACCTTGTGCCAAATCATAAAAACCTGCAAATTTTAACAATTTTTTTTAAAAATTAGCAAAAGTTGACAACCAATAGGTTAATAAACATCCTAAGGTAATATTTTAACCTAACCTTTATGAACGTATAAATAGGTACAGTGAATCGTTACAGCAAGAAAATAGTTGAATCTTTATTAAAAAAATATAGCGACCAAATCATCACCTGTTGATTTTAAATACAAATGCATACCATCAGGTTATAAATGTAGCTCAAATCAATAAAACCGAGAGGCTAAAACTAGCTATCAAAAAGGAATAATGACAAATATGTGAGGAACCACCAGCAACAGTTTCACATAACTCCTGCTGATGGAAAAAAATGGACTATACCCTATAGATTTCAAGATGGATCGCGACGGCAAGGGAGAGAATCCCCGGGAGCATAGATAACTATGTGACCGGGGTGAGCGAACGCAGCCAACAAAGAGGCAACTTGAAAGATAACGGGTATTATTAAAACCAATAACGCGTCTCTTCATGCCACCCTTTTCTATACATACAGGATGAAATTATCCAACGCCTTGACGATTCATTTTTATCCCAACGCTTAACCTCAGTTTTCGGCACAGTAATGTAATGATTACAGGATTTGTCTTCCTTTTCGTCTTTATCTTTACAGGGAAAATGTTTTGTCTCGAAAGAATGAACGACTTCGCTGGTCCAGTCTGATGGTAACTGAGAATAACCCAATGCTTTACATTCAGCGTAATCCCTGTCTCTTTCATACTTAGTTGCGCCTGGTTTTTCCCACGATGTACAACCCGCCAATACAGTAAATAAGGTAAATAAAGGGATAACAGCTATTTTTCTTATAAAATTCATATAACAATACCTTAATTAAAAATAAAAAAATAACCAAAGAAATTAAATTAGAATTTAAAAGTCCCCCCAATACGGTAACTCTTATCTTCAAAAGATCGCCTTCCACCAGATTGTATAATTTGTCTATCTTGGATTGAGATATCCCGGTAAATATCAGGAGTAGAACGTATATTATCTATTTTAACTTCACTGCCTGAAACTATATCCTTGACATTACATTCAAAATAATCACAGGTTGAAATATAGCTATCAGTAAGCCGTGGCATAGAAGAACACCCTGTAATCACAAATATTGAGGATAAAGCAATAAAAAATTTACTCATTGTTAACATCCTTGAATTGCTGTTTTTTTTATAAAAATTTAACTTAAATGAAAAACTATATAAAAAGAGAGATCATTTCTTATGATCGAGTAAATAATATCTACATATGCATTTTATCTTTCTGGCATTCCACGGAATATCAGAACAATATCCCCCCAGAGAGAAATATATATTCTTATCGCTAGGAGAAACCTGTTTTATTGGTGAATCATTAACACCAAAGAGTAACAGGCTAGATAAAAAACATGAAATAATTAATATTTTCATGTATTTAAAACTGGCTAATGAATATAAAGTTCTATCTTATAAGATACCAAAAGACACACAATGACTTTATTTATTGTATTAGCGGTTATCCTCTCCATCTTCCACATATTCCAATATATCTCCAGGTTGACACTGTAAATGCTGACAAATTTTTTCCAGCGTCTCAATACGGATACCTTTTATTTTGCCATTTTTCAGCAATGATAAATTCTGCTCAGTAATACCAATAATGGCAGCCAGTTCTTTAGACTTTACTTTCCTTTTTGCTAAGATCACATCCAACCTTATTATAATACTCATGATGATTCTCAGATAAAATAACGCTGCTCATCGCTTATCTTCTTAGATTCACGCATAATTAAGCTAAATATCAGAAGGAACACACCAAACATAATAATAAACAGAGATTCTGAATTAACGCCAAACGAAAAACTAAATACCCGTTGCCCTTTCACTAAATCCACAGATAACGCCATTCCTTGTAACATATTAATCACAGGGTAGAGAAGTTGCTCTAGAATCATCAAGAAACCAATAATACATGAAACGGCAATATTGCGGTCACTCCATATTTCACCTTTAGCAAACCGGAAAAACAAAATTCCGATTAATACATAAGAAGCGGTTGATATGATCCGAGGTATCGTATCCAGCGAGATATAAAGTACTTGGCTTAATAAAGATTGCTTAAATCCTTTTGCAATCAATGCAGGCATAAGATCGCTATACGCCTGAAGAACAGCCTGACGAGTGGTATCATGCCATAATGACCAAGACGCAATATGAAGCCCGATATCACCAATTGCCATAACAGAAGCAATAATAATAGCCAGAAAGCTGAGTAGCTTGATTCTGGGATTAGTTTCAAACTCCTGTTCACCACACATTTTGTGTCATTCCATATACATGTTTAACTAAACTTTCGTTAAAGTACTTCAAAAGTTATCGTATGACAATAATTTTTTATCACTAAATAGACAGAATATGGTTCAAAGTGATAGATAAATCAGAGTGATAATCATTGAAAGCTATCATTAATTTATTGATAGAAAAAGAAAAAAACCATCATTTACCTGAATATCTTCAAACAGTAAACAGCAAGCAGTATATGTTACTTGGTCACTGTTCTCATCCTGCCATCACATGGTTTACCGCGATAGTTTGTTGTGAAGATTGTATGACAAACACAGAACGGTTTACTCCGGGTACCTTTCAAAGCTCAACTCAATATACCCGCACAATGCCGGTCAATTTCAATACAGAGTGAATTGAAGATGATGGCTCAAAACGAACCTGATATCAGGTCTTAATCAATCCCCTCAATACTGAAAATCAATAAGAGTAATTAATGTAATGCTTTTGTGATTCTGGAGAGTCGTGTTTCTGCGCAAGGGTAAGAAGGTGTAAGAACGAGGAAAAGCGTTACTCAAAGTAGCGGTGTGGCTTTCAATGACATCAGTTTCTGATATGGGACAAAAAACCGAACATTTGAGTTATTTTGTTCGGTTATTGTCAACCGCCGGGGCAATATACGGAAAATTTCATCACTTAAAAGCGATTTTTTGTATTATTTTGTAAAAAATTACTTAATTTTTTAATTACAAAAGGAAATTATTTCTTTCGTTATGGATATTACGGCCTGTTTTGAGGTCGTTTTTTGAGCGATTTGATATTCATTTTCTTATGCAACAGGCTGAAATCCTGAAATCAAATGGCATAAGGCAGAAGTGATTTCGTTATGTGAATATTAATATTCATATATTTCATATAGTTAATAACCGAACAAAATAACTCTAAATGACCAGTAAATGCACCGCGCCAGCGGCCCGGTTGTTTAATCTGTCATGGTGTTGTTTTAGGCAAAATGTATGTAAATAGATGATGTAGATAAGGAATAGATGAAATGAAAAAGCAAATTTTGAAGACTTGTGTGGCAGCAGCACTGTGCCTGGGGGGATGTCGCAGGCTATGGCAGATACTGTTAGTGGTGCTGGTAACCTGACAGTGAACTCTAAAGTGACCGCAGGGACTTGTGAGTTTGACACAATGCCTCCGGTCGATCTTACGGCTCTGACATCAGCCTTGGATGGTGCTGCTAGTAAGGCAGTAGTAGATGAGCAAGATGTCCAGATTAAAGTGAAAGGCTGCCCTGGTAATCAAAAATGGAAGAGCGAGAACTCCATTGCACAAGTTAATTTGACAGTTACAGGTGCAGCACAAGGAAACGACTACTTTCAGCTTAAAGAGGGTAGTAATCCAATCGTTGATTATGCGGTTAGCCTGAAGGCTGATAATGTACAAGTGGTACCAAACCTAAAAGCTAGCGGTGCGCTAGCTGATGCTGCTGATAATGCCATCACGCTTAAGGCAGGACTGGTCAAGGTTGGTTCAACCCCGGTGACCGCAAAAGACTCCTCTGCGACCCTGACTGTAGCAATAGCCTATCAATAATCCACTCCGTTAGGCACTAGGAACACATAGCAGTGGAATTGGACAGGGAGGTCCAATTCTTACTTACGCAATACCAAAACAGACACATTCAGGTGACTCAGTGAAAAAATTCATGACAGCAATGATGGTGGCCAGTTTATTAGGCGGCACGGTCACCGCCGCGCAGGCTGGAGGGGTAAGTATTGATGCCACCCGCATTATCTACCCAGCGGACCGTCACGCCGCCACCGCTTCACTGCGCAACAGCAGTAAAGAGACCGTCTATTTGATGCAAGTAGCGGTCAATACCGCTCCTGAGCAGAAGAAGGCCGCTCCGTTTGTAATAACACCGCCCCTGTTTCGTATGGAGCCCGGCAGCCAGAATCAGGTCCGTATCATCAAAACTGGTCAGGCCCTGCCGACCGACCGTGAATCCCTGTTCTGGTTTACTGCGAAGGCCATCCCATTAAGTACTGAATCCGACAAACATTCCCGCCAGAGTGTCTCCGGCGGAATACAGTTTGCTCTGGCCCACACAATTAAATTGATGTATCGCCCGTCAGGGCTGCCGGTTTCTTCGGAGCAAGGGTTTGGTTCACTGCGCTTCAAACCGACAGCCGCAGGGATAACGGTCACGAATCCGTCACCCTATTACATCACCTTCGCCTCCTTAAAAGTGGGCGGCCAAGAGCTGATGACGAAACAACAGAAAGAGAACATGGTTTCTCCGTTCTCGGCACTGGCTTTTCCGTTCAAAGGGGCACATTACCCGGCCAAAGTGAGCTGGACGGTGATTAATGACCTTGGCGGCGAATCCACCTATCACGGGGAGATACCGTAATGTTAAAACCGTGGACCCTTATCAGACAAACAACACTGGCCGGTCTGCTTTGTACCATCCCCCTGCCCGGGGGAGCAAGCCCCAACACAGCAGAACTGACGTTGGCATTAACGCTGGAACAGCCAACCTGTGAACTCAACGGTAAACGTCCGGTTACCTATGTCTGCTGTGTTCACTGACGGCAACGGCCCTGCCCGCCTCAGCGCGGGAATACTTTAATCCGGCGTTCCTGATGGGCACTGATGATGAACGCAGTCATGTCGATCTCTCAGCGTATGAAAACGCGGGGTATATCGCCCCCGGGCGCTATCTGGTGGATGTCTACATGAACCAGAATCGGGTGGACAACCGCGAGATCGAATTCAGGCTGGTTAACGGCCATCTCCAGCCGGTATTAGTCCGCGCACCCGGGGCGAAAGGGGTGACGGTCAGCAACGGCAACGTACAGACCGACTTTTATTGACCGCATTACCCCTCCAGGCGGCTGAGACTTATCAGGACTGCGGGACTGAACTGGGGAGTAAGGTTAGCAATGTCACCGGCTATGCCATGATGCCGAACAATAAAGATAAGCGTGATTATTCACGGGATGAAATCGTGGGTTATACCACCAGCGGCCCTTTTGACCGGTCGACAACCTGCCGCGTTCCCCCCGAGACCCAGTTTATGGCCTACACCGTGGGATCGGGGACCGGCTCATTGATCTCTTTGTCGTCACCGGGTAGCGTCCGGGTAGGAAAGGCTGGCGACTTTATGGTTGATATCGGGCAATCGTCACTCTCTTGCCAGACGCATGGTTCACCCAATACTTATCAATCAGCCAGTCTGGTCAAAGGAAATGCTGGCGTTAACATTCCCTGCGTCCCGGATGCCAACGGTCTGGTTGATATCAGTGTTCGCTCAGTGACCGGAGCCATTTACCCGGACCATGACGGGAATTTCAATGCAAAACCCGGTGGAAGTTATTTGTCTGTGGGCTCTATCGGCTGGGCTTCAACGGCCGTATCGGGTTCCAGCAGCATACCGAACCCCCTGTGGACCACGGTTATCCTTTCACCGGTCAAAAAGCCGTCCACCTGTGCAGTAGTGCTTACTCCGTCATCGGTGGATTGGGGAACAGTGAAAAGAGCCGGTAAACAGGCGGGAGAGACACTGGCGTCGGCCAGACAGATCGGGATAAACAGCACTTGTTCCGGTGATGACGAGGTATTTCAAAATTCACGCCTACTCTACCGGATCGATGGCCCCTTCGTGCCGGGCAAACCGCATGCGCTGGCCTCGTCAATAGATCAGGTCGCCTTCGCGTTCTTCGATTTTGCCAATAGACCCTTATCACTCAGTACCGGGCACAGAGGTGAAGGAGAGAACGCAAGATATGTTAAACAAGGGAACGATAACTACATGGCATCAACGCAAGTGTCTGTTGTACCGGTTCTGTTGAAGACTGACGGTGCCGGCGGGCTAGCCAGAGCCGTCGCGGTCATTTCCGTGTGGTCGGATGTTAGCTTCATCGAACCCTCTGCTTAGTTATTGCGATTGTTGTTATTGCGATTGTTGCAGCGCCAGTCGGCGCTGCATAAACCGGCTCTAATAGCTAAAAGTAAGTCAAACAACGCCATACACGGGATGAATAAAACCCGAACAAATCAGAGTCATTAAGACAACGAATCAAACCAACGCCCCATAAATCGTCAGTAAAGCAACGACAACGATGATAGAGAACGTCACTTTTTTCGCCAGTATCACCGCAGCAATAGGCGTTTGAATTGAATCAAGATGGGGTTCACGACTTAATGAAAACTGAGCAAGCTGACAGAGCACTTTATATTGTGAAGTTCTTAAATCACTAAGAGAAGCAACCCACGCCGGTAAAGCCCGTTCACCATGCCCTAATAAAGCATAGGCAACGCCAGCCAGACGAGCAGGAACCCAATCCAACCAATGCAACAAGCTGTCAACACCCGATTGCGCCCGCTGAACCGGAGTACCATATTGCGCTAACCATCCCTGATAAGCCCTCAAAAAGCCATATCCCATCAAAGCAACAGGACCTAATTTACCCGCCACAATCAACCAAAAAATCGGTGCCAGATAATAGCGAAAATTTATCCATAGCAATGCATTTTGTATCTCTCGTAGCATACTCTCTTTGCTGGCATCAGAGGGTAAACCCTGAATAATGGCGAGACGCGTAAGACATTCTCTTTGTTGTTCCCTATCATCCTGACGAACAGCACGAAAATATTCACGATAGTCATGCCGTAAGCGCCCGGCTCCGATGCACAGCAAACAAATGAACACCCATAACACCAATTCAAGAACACCAAACATAAAATCATTTAATATTTCAATCAGTAGCCATGTTATCAGCATGACTGCTAACGTCATCAAAAGGCTTTTCCATAACGAAAAGGATTTCATATCGGTAAACAATGGCTCAAGACGGTGCTCCAATTGCCAATGGTCACCCATTTTAAAAACTCGTTCCCACGCCAACACTAACAACAGTATAAAGAGAGTCATTCTTTCTGCTCCTGTAACAATTGCTGGTAATGTGTCCAATCGAAATAAAGTCCCAGATCAATTTCTCTTCCCAGAACAACATCATTATAGCCAGTGATATGCTCTTTTATACCCTATGGATTTCAAGATGCATCACGACGGCAAGGGAGCGAATCCCCGGGAGCATAGCGAACTATGTGACCAGAGTGAGCGAGTACAGCCAGCAAAGAAGCAACTTGAAAGATAACGGGTATATATCCGGGCCTGCCTATAACGCATTGTGTCAGTACAACAAAGTTTTCCTGGAGACAAACTATTTTCCGGGAAACAAACTAATACGATGAATAACCAATAAAACGGTTGTTCACCCTGTGGGCACAAATCGTGTGAACGAATTTTTCTAACTCAATTCATCATGCAACCACATTTTTTCCTTTGCTGAATCTCATATACAGGATCTTAAGAATTAAGTCGTTCAAAACACGCATCCAATGTTTTGTTTTTAGACGACTTTCTTTGCGGTGTTTTGAATGCATTCTGGGATAAATAGGCTTTG
>NZ_JAXBVE010000034.1:0-48748 GCF_035181445.1 Photorhabdus africana | reverse complement strand
TTAACATTGTTCTCGGCATGATGGTGAGGTCTGGTTGTTTTTTGGCGAAAGTAATTATATCAAATCATCATGCTGTCTAATAATCCCCCGAAAAACATCAACAACCCCTAGATAAAAATTTTTAAAATCACGGTAATGTGACAGAAAAAGGATCAAAATGGTCATGGTTTCACTGGGATACATGTGATCTTGTCGGAGGCGTAAACGATGCCCGCTATCGAGACAAAATTGTTCTCATCGAGAGATGAAAAAATGGAAAAAAATCATCGACATCACAGAAAATTTCAACTAAGTTGTCCATAGCCTATTCCACCTCGGAGCTGTTTTTGGTGTGTACCAAAACTTTGCTCTTGGAACAGGTTTTTCGTCAATTTCTTATCCAGAATTCGGGTTAATGTAAGGTGCGTGTATGTATATAGATATATTAATTATAATATCTGCATTTGCTGGAAGTATACTATCTGGGCTTTTTGGTGGGGGAGCGGGTTTGATTTTTACTCCTACAATTTATTTATTTTTATCTTATGCTAACCCAAATTCTAGTTATATCATGCAAACTAGCATCACAACAATGATAGCTTCTCTAATGATATCTGGTCTAGTTGCTATTGTTAAACATCACAAATACAACCATATTGATTGGAATGTTCTAAAATGGTCTGCTCCACTAATTATAATTGGTTCAATACTAGGTTGTTTTACCATGACTGTTGTTTCAAGCCGATCGGTTATATATGTCTTCTCTTTAGCAACACTAATTCTGGCGATTAGGTCAACACAAAAATTAATTTCTAATACCCAACAAAATAATACAAATAGAGATCTTGGCTGGTTATTTCGTTATATTGGTTGTTTTTTACTAGGATTAATATCAACTTTGTCCGGGGCAGCTTCATTTGTTGTTCCTTATTATGAGAGCATTGGCTTAGATATTAAAAAATCAATAGGGACAACAACTGTTGTAGTCTGGTTGTATTCTGTATTTGTACTAATATTTATGATATCACTCGGCCTAAATAAAAATAACTTACCACCTGGAAATATAGGTTTTTTAAATTATAATTATCTATGGCTATTCATAATACCAACAATACCAGGGGCATTGTTAGGAGCAAAATTAGCCAATATTCTTCCAGAAAGAAAACTAAAAATTGCCTTTACAGTACTATTGTATTTTATTGGATCAAGTATGTTATTTTCATAATACATCTACTTTTGATAACCTATATCTTGAGCAGGTAATGCTGATCGTACTCTGCCAATGCACCCGGCATATCCATGCCAAAACGGGTTATAGAAATCGGTTGCCACGCCGACAGGTGAAATCCAGCACCTCATCGCGGTTATTTTTGCGGCTGATATCCCTGAGTTTTTTGCTCGCCAGTGTTGGTCATTGTCGTCCCTGTTCATTGTGGGCGGTTTTTTCAAGAAAAGTGTCACTGAAGAATTGTATTAACTGAGATTTTGTGGAGATAATTGTCATCGGCTTTATTCTCTGATCTCGGTATTTTGTTTGGCGACAATTATCAGATCGTAAATAAAGCCTTTTTTCTATCTAAAATAACAGGTTGCTGCTAAAGATCTTATTTATGAAGCGTTACTGTGTACGTAAGTCGGTAATAAATCTTCCCTTACGTCTTATCCCATCCATAAAACGAGAAAAAGGAACAAGTTCAATGCCTAGATAGTGTTGTGGCAGTTTTGCATGAGGGAAAAGCCGGTTAACAGACTCGTGAATAACGGTGCTAGGATCGATATGGTTTTTATCGTGATTCATACAGGAAACAACAATCGTAGCCTTGTCATCATAAATTTCGAGACACAACTTGAGTAAAGGTAGCTCATTTTCTATGTTCTTAATCAGCTTATAGATGTCGGTTTCCGTAATAAACGTATTGCCGAAAGGGTATTGTTTTAGGTAGCGTCTTCCATGAATACTGAACTTACGATCTTCATGTCCCAGTGGATCGATCCATTCTGCGTAGTCTCCGACCTCGACGCGGATGGCTGGTGCCGCAGTACGGAGCAGACTGGTCACCACAGCAAGCCCTATTTGTCCCGGTTCTTCAATGACCTCCTTCGTGACTGGATCGACAATTTCCAGGATGCATGTCTGCGGACAGACGTAAAATTCGTTCTGAGAGAAGCCATGTTTCTGTAGGCCAATCAGGCCAGTCTCAGTTGTGGCATATATAAACGGGATAATAACGGCTTCAGGGAACGCAGCCTGAATAAGTTCAGCTTGTTTGCCATAAAACAGCTCTCCCGTACATAAGATGCGTTTTACCTCAGGTGCAGTTATTCCTTGGCTTTGTAGATGATGTGCAAGGCCAAGAAAGATAGAGTTGATACCAGTCAGGACATTTGCCGAAAACTTCTGCCAAGTACTGATGAGATAATCGAAAGGCTGATCAGAGCCAAGAGGTAATTCACTACAACGTCCCGGAAACTGTTCGATGGTGCCGTGAACAAACATAAAGGAAGCACTATTGCCCACACACAGATTTGCGATGATATCTCCGTCTTTTATGAAACCAAACTTCCAATAATAGTTTGCTAGCATCTTCATTGTAGTCAGCCATTCATCTCGCCCAAACAGCGTAGCTTTAGGTTTCCCCGTTGTGGCAGAGGATTGATAGATAATGCCTGCACTCGTATCGGTATTAAAGAAACGGATGGCATCTTTGTTGTGAACAATTTCCATTAATCTTTCATGAGAAAGGACCGGCAGATCCAACAGAGTGGCGCTTTCAGGACTTAGATCAGCGTAAAGTTCCCTGTAAAGCGGTGAATTTGCTTGTGCTAGTGCAACAATTTGTTTCAATGTCCAAATAGTCATCATGTTTCCTCTACTGGTAGAATTGTAACTTCGGGTTTAGTGTCTGTTGTGTCTGGCTGGAGGTATTTATGACAGACTGCTCTGACCTTATTGCAGAAATCCTGCATCTGTGAGGCAGAAACATTGGCATTGGGCATAATTCTCAGGCCAGCTTTATCTCGGGGTACAATCGGGAAGAAGACAGCATAAGTGTAATAGCCTGCTTCTGGCAGTGCTCGTGCGTTGCGGACGAATGTTATTTTTATTTCTATCGTGTTTTAATCGTCCGTCACGTAGCTCAGCTCCGAATTGAAGATGGATCATCTCCAGTAACAATAACAATCTTGTCAGGAACATTTACACCTAGATATATCCATTCAGGTACGATAAAAGACTCAGGAAAAGGTTTCTTATCAGGCATTTTTATAGGTCATGAAGAATTAATATTTTTAGTGCCCTGTCCATTTAAAAACAATTATCACATTACAATCCAATTTATAATTAAAATAAAATGAAAATGTGATATGCAACACATTAATATCATGAAATTCTAATGAATATATATAATTTAAATAAAAATAAGTAGTTATAATTTATTAGGGAAATCTTGTCATAAATATTCCCGCTAAAATATATTCATTTAGCTATAAAGTATTCATAAAAAGGTTTATTATTTGGCATTTTTATAGACTATAATGTGTTGAAGCTATTATTGTTAATGTTGAAATTTAAGTTAGGTTAAATGGTTAGTAGAGGGTTTTCAGCAGCTATTTACACTTCATACTTTTTTGCTTTTTTAGTGTAATTATTGGGGGGTGTAAAATAAGTAATAGAGTAAGTGTCTGTTTTATATTTAAAATTAATGGATAATATAGGATTTAAAATTGTCATTTAAAGTTTAATAAATTATTTAATGCCTAAAGGATTAATTATTAAAATTGAACTGATTTATAAACAATTTAATCCAAGATTAATATTTATTTTCAATATTAATAAGTATAGGGGATTTTATAGTTAAAAGAATATCTAATCTTAATTATAGAATTAAATATTCAATGGATATAAATAACTTTTCATAATTATGATACCTCTTATTTTATTGTTTTCTGTTATTCCTATGGAAAATTGTTTATTATCTTTATTTAAAGGCTGAGTTTAAATTATTTTTCAGGTTAAAAGATAATTATTTAACGAATTTTAATTTTATCTTGCCCGTTAATGGGCAAGAAGTATTTTGGATTAACTTAAATATAAAATTAACATGGTTAATTATATTCTCGTTACTTTAATCATTCATTTAAAACTAAAGATAATAGAGCCTGACGAGCATAAATACCATTCTCTGCCTGTTGGAAATAATAAGCATAGGGCGTTTTATCGACATCGACAGTAATTTCATCAATACGTGGCAATGGATGCAGAACTTTGAGGTTCTCTTTCGCGCCAGTCAGATCAGTGGCGCGTAGAACAAACTGCACTTTTACATTGGCATATTCGGATGGATCAAGACGCTCTTTCTGTACACGAGTCATATAAAGAATATCTAGCTCCGGTAATACTTCTTCAATATTAGCGTGTTGGCTGTAGGTCGCACCTTTTTCATTCAGCATATGAAGAATATGGTTTGGCATTGCTAATGCTTCCGGGGCGATAAAATAAAAGTGATTGCCATTAAATTTCGCCAGCGCTTGTGATAGCGAATGGACCGTGCGGCCATATTTCAGATCACCAACCATCGCGATGTTTAAACTATCCAGCCGTTGTTGAGTTTCCTGAATAGTGAATAGATCCAGCAAGGTTTGAGTCGGATGTTGGTTAGCACCATCACCGGCATTGATAATCGGAGTGTCACCGGAAAATTCAGAAGCCAGACGTGGGGCACCTTCCTGTGGATGACGTATCACGATGGCGTCAACATATTGGCTGATAACGGAAATAGTATCGGCTAGCGTTTCACCTTTCTTACCCAGAGAGGTGTTACTGCTGTCTGAGAAACCGACAACTGAAGCGCCAAGGCGGTGGATTGCTGTTTCAAAAGAGAGGCGAGTACGGGTGGAGGCTTCGAAGAAACAACTGGCGATAACCTTGGGTTTCAGCAATTCAGGTTGTGGTCTGGCTTTCAGTGCAGCAGCAGTCTGCAACACCAATTCCAGATCTTCGCGGCTCAGATCATTTATTGAGATGATATGTTTGCGATATAACGGATTAGCCATTTTTCACTCTCCTCTAATGCTGACATCCGGGGTGGCGATCATGAATTGATTACCGGGCAAAAAAAAGCCCCTCATTGAGGGGCGTTAAATGATTGGTTTAGCAACGGGAAAACAATGACGGCTAGCTGCCTTCTTTCAGGCAGTTGTGCTTGATGACAAAAATAAGCGCTGTCTTTCATGATTTCTCCCGGCAAATTGTGGCGCATTATACTCGCGAAAAATCTTACAGCAAACATTTGACTGAAGAAAAATAATATTGGCAGGAGCATATCTTTAAAGACATCATCCTGCCGATATTCCAACTAATTAAATTTTAAGATCATTTGCTAATGTTGCGACCATTACCGCTTTAATGGTATGCAGGCGATTTTCTCCTTGATCAAACACAATGCTGTGCTCTGATTCAAAAACTTCATTGGTCACTTCCAGCCCTCCATACATATTAAATTCAGCAGCGAGTTGTTTGCCTAATGCCGTTTCTTCATTATGAAATGCGGGCAGACAATGCAGGAATTTGACTTGTGGATTGCCTGTCATACTCACCACATCCATATTGACTTGATAAGGTTTCAAGAGGTGAACTCGTTGTTGCCAAACATCTTTTGGCTCGCCCATAGAAACCCAGACATCGGTATAAAGAAAATCGGTATTTTTAACCCCTTCGGTGATATTTTCCGTCAGAGTAATTTTACCTCCTGTTTTTTCAGCCAGTTTCTGACATTCAGTCACCAGTGCGGCATTGGGCCAGTATTTTTCAGGGGCAATCAACCGAACATCCATACCCGTTAGTGCCGCGGCTTCTAGCATGGTATTACCCATATTGTTACGGGCATCCCCCAAGTAGGCGAATTTGATTTCTGACAATGGTTTTTCTGGTTGATGTTCCTGAATAGTTAGCAGATCTGCCAGTAGCTGAGTAGGGTGAAATTCATCTGTTAGCCCATTCCATACCGGAACACCTGCATATTTTGCCAGCGATTCAACGATTGTTTGGGCATAGCCGCGATATTGAATACCGTCATACATACGGCCAAGTATACGAGCGGTATCTTTGATCGATTCTTTATGTCCAACCTGGTTGCCACTGGGACCGAGATAGGTGATATTTGCTCCTTGATCGTAAGCTGCCACTTCAAATGAACAGCGGGTACGGGTGGAATCTTTTTCAAAAATCAGCACGATGTTTTTGCCTGTTAACAGGGCTTTTTCTGTACCAGATTTTTTAGTCGATTTTAATTCAGCAGCTAGCTTTAGCAAGGCATGAATTTCTGCTGAGGAAAAATCAAGTAACCTTAGAAAATGACGCTGATGGAACGGATTCATTGTTTGGTGTCTCCGTATTTATTGTTTGCATTTAAATTCAATTTATATCTATAAAAATGCAATTTCAACTCCGTATTAGATTTCTTTGATGTAAACAGTGGTTAGCCCGCCTGTGGTGTGGGAGAATGAGTATTGGGACGGCCAACTGCTTGAGGATATTAGGTATGGCAAATCAGAGAGACTTAGAAGAACAACGCGAAGAAACGCGGCTTATTATTGAAGAATTACTGGAAGATGGTAGTGATCCAGATGCACTTTATGCCATTGAGCATCACTTTTCTGCTGAGGATTTTAGTCTGTTGGAAAAGGCTGCGGTTGAAGCCTTTAAACTGGGTTATGAAGTGACTGATGCGGAAGAATTGGAAGTCGAAGATGGGACTATTCTGATGTGTTGTGATGTTATCAGTGAGTGTGGATTGAATGCAGAACTGATTGATGCCCAGGTTGAACAGTTGGTGAATCTAGCTGAAAAAATTGGCATTAATTATGACGGTTGGGGCACTTACTTCGAAGATCCTGATGAGCAAGATGAAGATGATTTGCCGGAGCAGGGTGAGAGTAGACTTCATTAGTATGAGCAGTATGCTAAGAATCCTGTGTTAGTTCTGGTCGTGATTGATACATGTGATTCAAAACAAAATAGTCCTTATCTGCTTTGGCGAATAAGGACTATTGCATTTAATGGACTATTTTATCAAACCGTGTTCTCTAGCTTTTGCAAGAATGGTTCCCTTCCTAATTTGGTTTGCCTCGGTGACTTCCCTTTTTAATTCTTGCCCTAGCTCATTAGAAACCAGATCCTTATGTTTTTCTGCGAGTCCGCTTAATTCTTCTGCGGTGTGAACAATGCCGGTCACTTTCCATACCAATGACAGACCTTTGAATGCCACTTTGGCTACCGGATGTGGTACGACCGCGGCGGCGGTATCCAGTGTGGCGCCGACCGTCGCCCCCAGTGATGCCCCGGTAATTAGCGTATCTGTTGCGACCTCTTTTAAATCATCAGTTGCTTTTTGCAGCTCTTCCAATTTTTCTGGGCTGACGGTAGCAGTAGCTGCTCCTGCCTTAAATACCTTTTTTATACCGTCCAAGGTGAGACTAAAATTATTAATTGCGTCGGTGCCGGCGGCTTTTGTTAGCGCGGTTTTGTTTAGTTCACCTACATTGCCAGCCGCAGCAAATTCTCCAGCAGCCGCGACTAAACTTGCCCCTTCTTTTATTGCTTGAGCGCCAGGGACTTGTCCCTGCGCGAGATGTTCTGCGGCTTCTTTGCGCCCCGTTATGTTATGGGCCATCTGCTTCATCGGGTCATAGTTTGCTTTTAAAGCACTCGCTTTTTGGGTGATTTTGCTGACTTGTTGATCACCGTAGGATTCAGAGACAGGAGATGGCATCTGAGGCTTTTCAACTTGTTGATTTTTATATTTGTAAAGCTCGTATGCCATACCGCCAATGCCTAATGCACCTGTTGCTACGGTTTTAAACATACGCCCATCTTCATCTATGCCGGTCATTGGATTATTTCTTACCATACGGTACAAATTCAGACCATCTACGGTTCCAGCCGGGTCAGCGCTTAACCATCTACCGGCCCACGGTTGATAATAGCGGTAGCCGTAATAGTACAGTCCCGTTGCATCACGCTCTTTGCCTGAATAACGAATGGTTTTGTAACCGGCTTCAACCTGATTTCTCGCCGCCCATACGGCGGTGCCGCCATAGGGGTAATACTCTTCCCAACTAATCATTTCTCCGTACATATCCAGTTCTAATTCGCTGCTGTGTGTAAGATTATCGTAGCTGTATCTGACTTGATCATTATTTATGCCAGTGGGTTGGCCTTTTTCCCAGTGTAGTACGCGTACTTGTGCTCTTCCTGCTTGCCCGACAGTAATAACGTGTAAGTTTTCGGTGATATTGGCGTCGCTTTGTGTGGTGCGTAATTCTAATCCTGGCAGGTAAGTGACTCGTTGTTGTTGTGTGGTATTGGATGTTTGCTGTGCATTTATTTTCAGTAGACGCGTGCCGTCACTGTTATAGCTGTACCACTCACGCGCGGTGTTACCATTTTGGTTCACTTGTTGTAGTGCTCCCCGTGGTGTCCAGTTTAAGGATTGCCCTGATAACAGACTGGTTTGATGACCACCTGCATCAAAGAATGTATCAACGAGATTGGGATCGTTGGTTAGGGTACTGAGGACACCGCGGTTATTACGGTTTGAAATAGTGATATCTGTGGTGTAGTTATTGTTACTTGCCGGAGCACTATGCCGGATTTGTGTCAGGTTGCCGCTATCGTCGTAGGTATAAGTGCGAGTATAGTTAGTGTAGGTGTTGTCATCGGTAGGAAGAGGGGTAATTAAAGGGGGTAGTCGGTTTTCTTGCTGACCAATGTTAGCCATTTCGCGGCCGGTTGCTTTGGTGAGTTGGTACAGAGAATCATAGGAATATGCATTTTCCGGTACTATTTTCTGATTACGCCAGAATCGGGTTGCTTCTGCATCATTACGAATATTGATCACATTGCCAACGGGATCATATTCATAACGTAAATCTTGTAGTGGTTTTGTACTATCTCTAGTTCGGCGGGTTGTAATGTTAATTAATCGTTGGGTCTCTGGTTCATAGGTATATTCCGTAATAACGCCATTACCGTGCTCTTCTCGTAATTTTTGTCCGGCTGCTGACCAGGTAATAGACTGTACAATAACTTTTTCGGCTTGGCCTTTTAGTGTTAACCAGCTACCTTTCAGTTGGCCCGCGACATCATAGGCCAGCCGTTGTATATTTCCCTTGGCGTCGATTTGAGTTAGCAGAGCACCAATGGCATCAGTTTTATGTTGAGTTGTGAATATGTTGCCATTCAGTTTTGTACGCCAGCTATTTTCATCATCACCGCGCCAATTAGCTTCCTGATCGTCGGCTATTAATTGACGAGACTGTGATAAAACCGATCCTGTTAAGGACAAACTTTCCAGTTGTACCAGCCCCGCAGGATCATAATGGCGTATACATCGCCCGGCGAGATTCTGGTTTTTCTCTGCATCTGTATTGTTTGCCCAAATAAGGCGCTCCGTGGTTTTCTCGTTCTTTTGTATTAACTCGGTGACAGCCAGCAAGCGGCCGGGCAAGGTATTACCTTCATAGTGATGGGTCTGACGAGCGCCGATTGCATTGATAGTCAGTATTGGGCGTCCTTCGATATCGTTCAAGGTAATTGTTCGGCCAGCATCGATATTTTCTTCACGCAACGTATTACCAGCAAGATTAAAGATACGAGTAAAGTTTGAGTCACTCCGGTTTTTATATCTACGTGGGTCCGTGCTTTTTACTTGAAATCCTTGAGTATTAAATTGATAGTGAGTGATCAATTCGTTGCTATTGGTTTCATCAGCTTGAGTACGCAGGTATTCCAGCGTACGTATATTCAACCCTCGATTATCTCGTACGCTGACAGATGGGGTATTTCGGTTAATTGCAGAATTGTAGCGACTCATATTGCAGTTCCTTATGTTGTTTTAATCTGTTAGTCGGCTTAATAGTAACGACCTGAGACTTTACTACGGAATGAATAAAATCTTTAACAGAATAGCGTGATAATTTTTGAGGTTGACAGTATGAGAATTAATATTCCAATAGATAGGGATAGAATACTAAAGGGGAAATAAATTATTTTTATTAAATGATGTTTTTACACCGAAATAAATATTTTAATTATTTGATTGTGATTAAGAGGAATTAATAACTGACTTGAATATATATTTAAAGTAATTGTTAACGAGAAAATATTAATTTAATAATGATTGAAATTTTTTGAATGTAAAAAGCGAGATAATTAATTGATAAATAGATAACCACCTCTTGCAAGCAGAGGCGGTTATTTTCTTATTTAGAAACATCGGTGCCGAAATACTGAGTGGAAATGCGTAAATAGGTGCCATCGGCTTTGATATCGGCTAGTGCCTTATCGATAGCAGCTTGTAGTTCCGGTTCGCCTTTACGAATTAGCACACCGACTGGATCGCCATTGGGTTCAGACGCGACAACTTTTACCGGTGCATTAGGTTTGTGTTTCCTAAAATCGAGATAGGACAGATTATCGTTGATAGTCGCATCGGCTCGGCCGGTAGCAACTAAATCGATGGCCTGATTAAATCCTTCGGTGGGGACGATTTCCGCACCAAAACGTTTTGCCAACTGGGCGTAATTGCTGGTTAAGCTATGGCTTGAGGTTTTACCTTTCAGATCGCTAAACGTTTTTATATTGTCATTATTTTTCCGGGTGATAAGTACGGCTTTAGATATGATATACGGGTCGGAAAAGTCATATTTCTTTTTGCGTCCTGGTGTGATAGCGACTTGATTAAGTACCGCGTCATAGCGTTTGGCATCTAGCCCGGCAATAAGGCCATCCCACTTGCCTTCGGTAAACTGGGCTTTAACATTCAGGCGTCGAGCGATTTCGCGGCCAATATCAATATCAAATCCCGTTAAGGCTCCGGAAGCATCGTGATAAGTAAATGGTGGATAGGTTCCTTCGGTAGCGATTTTGAATACGCCTGCTGATTTAATGTTATCAAGATCAGATTCTGCATGAGCAGAATATGCAATGCCGAATTGAATGACACCCGCTAATAATGCGGTAAGCAACACTTTCATTTTCTTTCTCCAAACTGTTAAGAAATCTATTTGATGGTAATGAACTGATTCTAAGATCAATTACGGCAAGGTTATTTTAACGGTGGGTTATATCTCCCAATCCGGTAAAGTATTGGTTAAGGTTGAAACAAATTCCACAGTACGTTGTTTAAGGGCGCGGGTGAAAATCGTTTTCGACGTTCCCGATTCGACGATTTCCCCGGATTCTAAAAATATGACGTCGTGGGCAAGATTAGCGGCCAGACGCAGATCATGGGTAGCCATTAACATCGTGGTGCCTTCCTTAGCCAACTGCTTTAATACGGCAACAACTTCCTGCGATAACTCTGGATCAAGTGCGGAAGTTGGTTCGTCGCATAATAATACTTTGGGCGAAGGTGCTAGTGCCCGGGCAATCGCTACGCGCTGTTGCTGACCACCGGAGAGAGTGGTTGGAAAGACATCGGCCTTGTGTGACATATCAACCTTTTCCAGTAGTTCAAGCGCTCGCTGTTTAGCCTGTTCACGTGACCATTTCTGAACCCAGATTAACCCTTCCATGATGTTCTCAATGACGGTGAGGTGAGGGAAAAGCTGAAAGTTTTGAAACACCATGCCGGTTTGTTGGCGGATCCGTTGTATATCCTTGTGAGCAATCCGCCCTTTGCCGGTGAAGGTCATGCTTTCATTGTCGATTTGGAGCTTCCCGGCCTGGGGAATTTCTAATAAGTTGATGCAGCGTAATAGCGTGCTTTTGCCACTTCCAGATGGGCCAATCAGTGCGGTCAGGTTGCCTTCCTCAATGGTAAGATCGATTTTTTTCAGGACCTTTTGCCCGTCAAAACTTTTTTCAATGCCGGAGAGTTGAATCATCTTTTAATTCCTGTGTGTCACTCTTTTGCGAAAACTTCTTTTCCAGACGGGCTTGTAGTGATGACAATACTGAACTGATGATCAGATAAAGTATTGCTGCCTCAGTATAAAGAATGAGAGGTTGATAAGTTACCGCTGCAATACGTTGTGCAGCAAGGAAAAGCTCCGGTACGGTAATGACTGAGGCCAGTGAAGTATCTTTCACCAGTGAAATAAATGTGTTTGAGAGTGGTGGGATCGCGATTCTTGCGGCTTGAGGTAGAATGATCCGACGCAATGATTGTGTCCAGCTCATGCCGATAGAATAAGCCGCTTCCCACTGCCCTTTTGGTACAGACAATAAAGTAGCGCGAATTATCTCAGAGGTATAGGCGCCAATATTTAAAGTGAAACCAATCACTGCCGAGGTAAATGCACCTAACGTAATGCCGACGCTAGGTAAGGCATAAAAAATAAGAAACAGTTGTACCAGCAATGGTGTGCCACGGATCAGCCAGACGTAGAATTTGGCGACAGCAATAAGTGGTTTTGGCCCGTACAGCCGGATGAGCGCAACAATAAAACCCAGTATTATACCGAGAGTAAAGGTAATAAGCGTTAGTGGAATAGTGAAAGTAAAGCCCGCATAAAACATAGGCCAAAAAGAATCGAGTACTAGATTAAACCAGGAGGGCTCCATATATTTTCCCTATTGTGTAATATAACTATACCCGTTATCTTTCAAGTTGCCTCTTTGTTGGCTGCACTCGCTCACCCCGGTCACATAGTTTGCTATGCTCCCGGGGATTCACTCCTTTGCCGTCGCGATGCATCTTGAAATCCGTAGGGTATATATATTTATAGTGATTTTTTTAAATATCATATGGCAAGCTGTCAACTTACATATATAAGATATAATTATATCTTATGGTTATTTTGGATATATAAAAAAATTTATATAAATTAATATATATAATATTTGACTAAAATATTTTCTGATTACTCAATTCAACACGGTTGATGATAAAGTTCCCTGGTCAGAGTTTGTATTCAACTTTTAGGGAACTGTCTATCTGAATAAGATAATCTTTCACTTATTCGGGAAGATTATCGCCAAAATATTGGGCCCAGATACGCTGGTAAGTGCCATCAGTTTTGATGTCAGTTATTGCTTTATCAATAGCAACTTTTAGTTCTGACTCGCCCTTGCGGAGCAAAACCGCTGTTTGACCTGCATTGGGGGTTGCTGCAACAATTTTTACTGGTGCGTTTGGCTTATGCTTCTTATAGTCCAGATAAGATAGGCTATCATTAATAGTGGCATCGGCTCTGCCGGTACTAACCAGTTCGATTTCTTGACTAAATCCATGAGTGCCGATAATTTCCGCACCATTATCTCTGGCTATTTGGGCGAAGTTGTTGGTTAGAGTATGTGCTGAGGTTTTGCCTTTTAAGTCGCTGAATTTTCTTATGTTATTATTATCTTTATTAATGATAAGTACCGCTTGCGATGTGATATAGGGGATGGAGAAGTCATATTTTTTCTTGCGCTCAGGTGTAATCGCAATTTGGTTAATTACTGCATCAGAACGTCCGGCATCCAGCCCGGCAATAAGTCCGTCCCATTTTCCTTCAATAAATGTTGGTTTGACATTCAATCGGTGTGCAATTTCACGGCCAATGTCGACATCGAAGCCAGTTAAAGTATCCGAGGCGTCGCGATAAGTAAATGGTGGATAAGCTCCTTCCGTTGCTATTCTGAGTGTGCCGGTGGATTTAATCTTATCAAGGGTTGATTCTGCATTAGCTGAATATACGAGACCGAATTGGATAGTGCTTGTCAATAATAGGGTAATAAGTGTTTTCATTTTGTTTCTCCGGGTTGTTATATACCCGTCATCTTTCAAGTTGCTTCTTTGTTGGCTACACTCACTCACCCCAGTCACATAGTTATCTATGCTCCCGGGGATTCGCTCCTTTGCCGCCGCGATGCATCTTGAAATCCATAGGGTATAAATTATTGAATTAATTTATTACTACCTTAATAATTCCCACTGAAATAAATTATTTATGACAATAAATAATTTGATATTTAATTGGGCTAGAATTGCATTATTGTTTTCCTTTTTACTTGTAATAATGTATTTATATGATTTTACTCTCTGTATAATATGCTAAATATAATTATTTAGATATAAAATAAAATTATATCATATTGTCATTTAAGATATATAAATTTAAAAATGAATAAAATAAATATTCACTTATGTTAAGGAGATAGGTATTTTTATTTTCAATATTTTTGATGATGTTTATATAGAATTAATTAAATTTACATTTTATTATTAATTTTATCGTTTACTATTTAAATTAAAAAGCCACTGCAATTCATTGTCAGTGGCTTTGGTGAGAATTTACTTTTTGAAAATATTACAATGCGGCAATGGTTTCTTTCTGAGCCAGCAGCTTCTCTTTGGATGTATTGCAGCTTGCCAGACGTTCACGCTCTTTGGCTACAACGGCTTCGGGCGCACGGCTGACGAAGCCTTCATTTGACAGCTTACCTTCAATGGCACCAATCTCTTTATCCAGCTTCTCAAGCTCTTTATTTAAGCGACTTAGTTCAGCTTCTTTATCGACTAAGCCAGCCATTGGGATTAATACTTCTGCGCCATTAATCAGTTTAGTGACAGAAATCGGCGCTTCTTCACCCGCAGACAAAAGCGTGACAGAAGATAAGCGGCCCATTGCCTGAATAAAATTCAGGTTTTCCGCTACACGACGTTGTGCATCAGCATCGGCATTACGTAGCAAAACTTCCAGAGGTTTGCCCGGTGCGATATTCATTTCAGCACGGATATTACGTACTGCAATAATCGTTTCTTTAATCCATTCCAGATCGTTCAGCGCCAGCTCATCCGTTTTCGCTAGATCAAATTCAGGGAACGGTTGCAGCATAATGGTATCTGCCTCAATTCCCTTCACCACTTTCACCCGTTGCCAGATGGTTTCGGTGATAAATGGAATAATTGGGTGAGCCAGACGCAATAATCCTTCCAGAACTTCAATCAGCGTATGACGAGCACCACTAACTTCCTCCTCTGAACCTTTGTTAATTGCCGGTTTAGAGAGCTCCAGATACCAGTCACAGAACTGATTCCAGGTGAATTCATAAAGAATATTGGCCGCCATATCGAAACGATATGTATCCAGTGCTTCACGATAAGCTTTTACTGTCTGGTTAAATTCAGCCAGAATCCAACGGTCAGCCAACGATAGTGCCATTTCGCCGCCATGTTGGCCACAATCCTGGCCTTCTGTATTCATCAGAACAAAACGGCTGGCATTCCACAATTTGTTACAGAAATTACGGTAACCTTGCAGGCGTTTCATATCCCAGTTGATATCACGACCTGTTGAGGCCAGCGCTGCTAACGTAAAGCGCAGGGCATCGGTACCATGCGCTTCAATACCTGCCGGGAATTGCTTCTCGGTACGTTTGCGAATTTTTTCAGCCAACTGAGGCTGCATCATATTGCCGGTGCGTTTTTCCAGCAGTTCTTCCAAAGAAATACCGTCAACCATGTCCAGTGGGTCAATAACATTCCCTTTGGATTTGGACATCTTCTGACCTTCTTCATCCCGGATAAGACCGGTCATGTAAACCGTCTTAAATGGAACCTGAGGTTTGCCATTTTCATCTTTGATGAAATGCATGGTCATCATGATCATACGGGCAATCCAGAAAAAGATGATATCAAAACCACTCACCAACACATCGGTTGGGTGGAAAGTTTTCAGCGCGTCAGTTTGTTCAGGCCAGCCAAGGGTAGAGAAAGTCCATAGACCGGAAGAGAACCAAGTATCCAGTACATCTTCATCTTGGTTTAAAGAGATATCTGTGCCCAGATTATTTTCACGACGGACTTCTTCTTCACTGCGACCAACATAGACATTACCGTTGGTGTCATACCATGCCGGGATGCGGTGACCCCACCATAATTGGCGAGAGATACACCAATCCTGAATATCGCGCATCCAGGAGTAATACATATTTTCATACTGTTTAGGTACAAACTGGATATCACCATTCTCAACGGCTTCGATAGCTACTTTCGCCAGAGGCGCAGTACGGACATACCATTGATCAGTCAGCATAGGTTCAATAACTACGCCGCCGCGATCGCCATAAGGAACGGTCAGATCATGAGCTTTAATTTCAACCAGCAGGCCCAGTCTTTCGAACTCCGCCACCATCGCTTTACGGGCAGCAAAACGCTCTATGCCTTGATATTCAGTCGGAATATCAGAGCTGTAAGTGTCAGAAATCTCGCCATGAGTATCGAAAACTTCTGCTTTATGACGGATGTTGCCATCAAGAGTCATGATATTGATCATCGGCAGGGCATGGCGTTTACCGACTTCATAGTCATTGAAGTCATGGGCAGGTGTAATTTTTACGCAACCGGTACCTTTCTCCATATCCGCATGTTCATCACCGATAATAGGAATGCGGCGGTTAATTAATGGCAGAATAATTTCTTTGCCGATTAAATCCTTATAACGCGGATCTTCTGGGTTAACTGCTACGCCGGTATCGCCTAGCATAGTTTCAGGCCGGGTAGTCGCAACGATTAGGTAATCTTTCCCCTCTGCGGTTGTGACACCATCGGCCAATGGATAACGTAGATGCCACATAGAACCTTTAACTTCACGGTTCTCAACTTCCAGATCCGAAATTGCAGTGTGCAATTTCGGATCCCAGTTAACCAGACGTTTACCGCGATAAATGAGATTTTCTTGATACAAACGGACAAAGGCTTCTTTTACGGCGTTGGATAGACCTTCATCCATCGTGAAACGCTCGCGCTCCCAGTCAACGGAGTTACCCAGACGACGCATCTGATTGGTAATCGTGCCGCCGGATTCAGCTTTCCACTGCCAGATCTTATCGATAAACGCATCACGGCCATAATCGTGACGGGTTTTGCCTTCTTCTGCTGCGATCTTGCGCTCAACCACCATTTGAGTAGCAATACCTGCGTGGTCAGTACCGGACTGCCACAAAGTATTTTTACCCTGCATTCGTTGATAGCGGATCATGGTATCCATAATGGTTTGCTGAAACGCGTGGCCCATATGCAGGCTGCCGGTCACGTTTGGTGGCGGGATAACAATACAGAAACTCTCACGGCGGGTATCGCCGTTAGGCTTAAAGTAACCACTTTTCTCCCAATGGTTATAAAGAGGTTGTTCAATTTCTTTAGGATTGTACGTTTTATCGAGAGATGGCTCGGCTTGCGTTTGAGTTGCGGGTGTTTTTTCCATTTTATCTTGATACTTAGTATGTTGGCGGCGTTGCCATGGTCAAATTAAAGCCGACGCTGCGATAGGATTTATATCGTTCACGCGCCAACTGTTTCAAATTTTCATCTATAGGAACGAAGTCTATCACTTCATGGAAAGCGGTGGCAAAGTCTGCAAATTGCGGCAACAGATTTATTAGGATATCACGGGGGGCATTTCCCCGTTTTTGCGGCCAACATAACTCAACTGGTGCGCCATATCTTGGCCCTTCACCCGCAAGATTATGTGGAACGAACTGATGAGGTTCCCGTTGCCATAAGGCTTCATCTAACTTTTCTGCCTGCTGCTGATTTTCACAGGCAATGAGTACCCGTTTTCCTGCTCGCCATTGGTCAGCCGCAAATTGACATGCCAACCATTCGTGAGCTTGCAAATCTGCCTGAGGTGATGGCTGTTCCAGTAAATAAAACGTGGCACTTTTCATAATGTCTCTGTTACGGAGAAAGGGCATTGTCAAATGCCCTTTTGATAAACTAAGAGAGGAATCAAATCAATCGTCGTTATTGATACCGGCACTTCCCGCACGATTTAACAGGAATTGTGACAGTAGTGCAACCGGGCGACCTGTTGCGCCTTTTGCTTTACCTGAACGCCAGGCGGTACCTGCGATATCCAGATGTGCCCAGTGATATTTTGTTGCGAAGCGGGACAGGAAACAGGCTGCGGTAATCGCACCACCCCCACCGCTACCGCTATTCGCCAGATCGGCAAAGTTAGAATCGATTTGTTCGAGGAACTCGTCAGTCATTGGCAAACGCCATGCGCGATCACCGGATTGTTCTGAAGCATTGAGTAACTCATGGGCCAGTGGATTATGGTTGGATAACAATCCACTGTAATGGTTACCAAGAGCCGTTATGCAAGCACCGGTTAGTGTAGCGATATCAATGACTAATTCTGGATCAAAACGTTCAACATAAGTTAATGCATCGCACAGAACCAGACGGCCTTCGGCATCGGTGTTGAGTATTTCGACAGTCTGACCAGATAGGGTGGTTAAAATATCTCCAGGTCGGTAAGCGCGACCTCCTGGCATATTCTCGCAGCCTGCCATGACGCCGATGACATTGAGTGGTAATTGTAGCTCAGAAACCACACGCATCACGCCATAAACCGTTGCAGCCCCACACATATCGTATTTCATCTCATCCATGCTACCAGCAGGTTTGATTGAAATACCGCCGGAGTCAAAAGTCAGCCCTTTGCCAACCAGAATGATGGGCTTGGCCTTTTTATCAGGACTGCCTTTATATTCCATGACTGACATCAGAGATTCATTTTGAGAACCTTGACCAACCGCCAGATAGGCATTCATGCCTAGTTCTTTCATCTGCTCTTCACCAATCACTTTTGTTGTAATATGGCTATTGGCAAAATCTGCGAGCTGGCGTGCCTGAGAAGCCAGATAAGCTGCATTACAGATATTGGGTGGCATATTACCAAGATCTTTGGCCGCTTTGATACCGGCAGCAATAGCGAGGCCGTGCTGAATTGCACGTTCACCGCTGGTTAATTCCCGACGGGTCGGAACATTGAAAACCATTTTACGCAGTGGGCGGCGCAACTCATTTTTATTACTTTTTAACTGGTTGAAAACATAGAGAGATTCTTTTGCTGTTTCTACCGCTTGGCGTACTTTCCAATAATTATTGCGGCCTTTAACATGCAATTCTGTTAAGAAGCAAACAGCTTCCATTGAACCTGTTTCATTGAGGGTATTGATAGTTTTCTGAATAATCTGTTTATACTGGCGTTCATCCAATTCGCGCTCTTTACCACAGCCGATAAGCAGAATACGTTCAGATAACACATTGGGAACATGATGCAGCAGCAGTGATTGACCAACTTTGCCTTCTAATTCACCACGGCGTAGCAATGCACTGATGTAACCGTCACTTATTTTATCAAGTTGTTCAGCGATAGAGGAAAGGCGACGAGGTTCGAAAACGCCGACAATGATACATGCACTACGTTGTTTTTCCGGGCTACCGCTTTTTACACTAAACTCCATGCGTTCTCCTGAATCTTAAAGACAAAGGCGGATACTATCGCTAAAATATAGCGTTCCGCATTAATCTACCCCATAGAAAATTAACTATTTATGTTAAGCTAAACGCACTATTTGTTATTATTTAGCTAACTATATAAGTATGTTCTGACTGGGAACCTGAATATGGAATGCTTCGATATCATTTTAGCAGTGAGGAAGCCAAACTGATGCACATAATAAATGGTATATATACAATGAAGTTAGCGATTTTCCTGCAAAAAGACAAGTTTTCACAGGCGTAATAAGCGTGATCATCATTAGATATCTGGTACGGGAAACCCTGAAAAGCCAAGTTGCGATACTCTTTATCCTTTTACTGATCTTTTTCTGTCAAAAGTTAGTGGAAATTCTGGGTGCCGCAGTGGAAGGAGATATCCCGGCAAATTTAGTTTTATCCTTGTTAGGGTTAGGTGTGCCTGAGATGGCGCAGCTGATTTTGCCCCTGAGTCTGTTTCTTGGGGTATTGATGACTTTCAGTAAACTCTATACTGAAAGTGAAATTACTGTTATGCATGCGTGTGGCTTGGGCAAGCGTGTGCTGGTGGTTGCGGCGCTGATTCTGGCGTTATTTACTTCTGCGCTAGCGGCAGTGAATGTCACTTGGGTCATGCCGTGGTCCTCGAAATATAAAGAACAGGTGCGGGCCGATGCTAAAGCTAATCCAAGCTTGGCGGCGATCATGGAAGGGAAGTTTAAACCTTCCGAAGATGGTAATCTGGTGCTCTATATTGGCAACGTGCATGGCAATAAATTTGAAAACATATTTCTTGCCCAGCTTCGCCCCGTTGATAACCAGCGTCCTTCCGTTGTGATCGCTGATGGTGGTCATATGGTGGAGCGGCCTGATGGTAAACAGGTGGTTATCCTTAATCATGGTACGCGTTACGAAGGTACAGCAATGTTGCGTGATTTTAGGATCACTGAGTTTCATGACTATCAAGCGATTGTCGGGCATAGGTCTTCAATCACAGATAGTAATAAAGTTGAACAGAAGTCCATTGCCCAGTTATGGCAGGATAATGACAAGGATTCCCGCGCTGAATTCCATTGGCGTTTGACTTTGGTGCTCTCGGTACTGATTATGGCCATGATGGTTGTACCGTTAAGTGTAGTCAACCCGCGCCAAGGGCGGGTACTCAGTATGTTGCCTGCGATGCTGCTATATCTAATTTTCTTCTTACTGCAAAGTTCTCTGCGTTCTAACGGTAGTAAAGGCAAATTGGATCCCCTTATCTGGATGTGGTTAGTTAACGGGGCTTACCTGATGTTGGCGCTGGTTCTCAATATTTGGGATACCTTGCCGATGCGTAGGATCCGAGCTCGTTTCAAAGACCGAGGAGTAGTCTGATGTTTGGTGTATTGGATCGTTATATCGGGCGGACTATTATACAGACTATTCTGATGACGCTGTTTATGCTGGTATCACTCTCTGGCATTATTAAATTTGTTGAGCAGCTAAGAAAAGTGGGGCAGGGGGAATACACCACTATTTCCGCTGGTCTTTACGCTTTGTTAAGTGTGCCGAAAGATATTCAGATATTCTTCCCGATGGCAGCTTTGCTTGGCGCCTTACTGGGGCTTGGTACGTTGGCAACCCGTAGTGAGTTGGTGGTCATGCAGGCTTCTGGATTTACCCGTATGCAGATTGCTGGCTCAGTGATGAAAACGGCTATTCCGTTGGTGATCCTGACTATGGTTATCGGTGAATGGGTTGCGCCACAAGGTGAACAGATGGCACGTAATTACCGGGCTCAAAAGATGCTTGGTGGTTCTCTGGTTTCAACAACTAAAGGTATGTGGGCGAAAGATGGGGACGATTTTATCTACATCCAGCGGATTGTGAGTGATACAGAGATTAAAGGCGTCAATATCTATCATTTTAGTGATGATAAAAAACTACTCTCTGTAAAGTATGCCGCCAGTGCGGTTTACGATGAGGATAACGACCTTTGGAAACTTTCTCAGGTGGAAGAATCTGATCTGACAGACAGTAAAAAAATCACTGGCTCACAACGTATTTCTGCTGACTGGAAAATTCTCCTGACGCCAGAGCAGTTGAATGTGGTAGCGCTTGAGCCTGAAGCACTTTCCATTAGCGGCTTATATCAGTACATCAAGTACCTTAAGCAGAGTGAACAGGAATCAGGCCGTTATCAACTGAATATGTGGAAAAAAATATTTGCGCCGCTTTCAGTTGCAGTGATGATGTTGATGGCACTCTCTTTCATTTTCGGACCATTGCGCAGTGTGCCGATGGGAGTGAGGATAATAACAGGGATTAGCTTTGGCTTCCTATTTTATGTACTTAATGAGATCTTCGGCCCACTGAGCTTAGTGTACAGCATGCCAGCAGTTTTGGCGGCGCTGTTACCAAGCTTGTCGTTCCTTGCTGTGAGTATTTATTTACTCCTTAAGAGACAGTAGTTTTTAGAAATTGGGGAACCATAGGGATAGGGTTTTTGGCTAAGAAACCCTATCCTGGATATCTCGATTTTAGGACGTAAAAGATTCAAGCTTGATGGTGATTTTTCGACAATGCAGTGACTAGTTGATTAACCCCCGTTGTTACGCTACTGAACTGGCTGTGTTGTTTACGGGTGATCACCACAAACACCCCGATATTTTGTTCGGGGATCATTGCCATATACGTATTGAACCCACCTCCACCACCGGTTTTCTGATAAATACCCGGTACATCGCCGCGGCCGTTCATGTAAACCCACCCAAGGCCAACGCCATCTGCCTGACCGGCAACATCCATCCCTTTAATTGAAGCCAGAGCGGAACGCTTAAAATAAATACCTTGTTCGCGACTCGCGGTTTGTTTACGTAACTGACTGTCTGATGATAAAAATTGCTGCATCCAGCGCTGCATATCTTTTGGTGTTGAATAGATTCCACCACTGCCTGCCGCAGCGATCGTATTTAGACATGGACTCGGCTTATAACTTTCCATCAAACGAGCACACTGAGAGCGGTTTGGTGTCAGTGTAGTGTCTTTCATGCAATAAGGTCCGGTGATCTTATCGTGTAACAAACGGGTGTATGGCTTACCCGTAGCCTTAGAGAGCGCATCTGCCAATAAATCGTAAGCCAGATTGGAATAAGATGCTGTTGTGCTTGGTGCGGAGTCTAATTGAGCTGTTTTTAGCCAGGTCCAGCGATTGGCTTGTGTAGGCCAGACAAAAACAGGACGCCCCCATCTACCTTCCGGTTGCTCACGAGGTAAACCACTGGTATGGCTTGCCAAGTGGAATAACCGGATAGGTTGAAGAGGGCTGTATTGGGGCACTTTCACGCCATAATAGCTATAGTCCTGCAACGGATCGGTGGAGCGCAGAACCTCATCCTCTTCGAGCTTGATCATAACCTCACTGGTCATCAACTTAGTCAGCGAGGCAATACGGATGATTGAATCAGGCTTGGGACGGATGCCGTTTCCCGGACGAGTTTCACCGAAACTGCGGTAAACCGTTTGATTATTATCAATCACCACCATCGCCATGCCTTGCGCATTGCTGCCGTTGAAAATATCCTGTGCATACTGATCAACCAACTGTGAAGCCAGCTTTTTAGTTCTCGCATTTCCTTCGAACACTTCCCATTTCAATGGTTGTTTCTTCGGTTGCAGAAACTTTGCCGAATATATTTTATTTGAAGAAGAGCAGGCTGTAAGAGCCAACATCATGGTAGAAATGGAGAAAATCTTAAAAAACTGTTTATTCATTTTGAATTGACCAATCAGGCATATTTCCAGTGAATTCACAAACAGGCTAAAGATAGCAAAAGCGGCTATTTATTCTTTTTAAACAATGCCATCAACGCACCAATGACAATGCCCAAAAAGATCCCGGCACCAATCCAGCTAATAATCGTCATAACCATTTACCTCATAGTGAACTATCATGCTGAGATTATATAAGGTGATTATAGGTTGTCTATCAGCGTCGGATGTTTCAGCTAACTATGATTGTAAAAGTTGTTGCGGGGAGAGTCGTTTTTTCTCTGGTATTGTAGAGAAGGCGTTATTTCAGGTGGAAAAGACATTGCTAGGTGTACTTTTTAGGGTTTTGATGTTCAGTAATTGAACGCACATTTGTGTTGAGAAATGAGTTTGATCTTTTTTTCAACACTTAAACCAAAGTTAGAGGGATAACAGTTGCTAACAGATCGCTGACAGGTATAATGACCCTCGTTTTCCGCATACTACTTACTTCAGTGCCGAAGTGGCGAAATCGGTAGACGCAGTTGATTCAAAATCAACCGCCTTCGGGTGTGCCGGTTCGAGTCCGGCCTTCGGCACCATGACTATGTTCATAGCAGTTCACCAAAGTCCACTTATCCAAGAAAACTCCTTATAAATCAAATAAAATAGTCTATCAAGGTCTATTGTCGTCCGTTGCAATCCACATATCTGTGGGGGCATAATTGGGGGCATCTTCCGATTCGATTAATAATGTGCCCCCAACATGAAACTCAATGCCAGGCAAATAGAGGTAGCAAAGCCAAAAGATAAAGCCTATAAACTCGCTGATGGTGGCGGGTTGTATCTGGAAATTACTCCGAGAGGTTCAAAATACTGGCGTATAAAATACCGCCGACCTACTGATAAAAAAGAAGACAGGTTAGCATTTGGGGTTTACCCGGTAATTTCTCTTGCTGATGCCAGAGCTAAACGTGATGAGGCTAAAAAACTGATAGCTAGTGGTATAGATCCCAAAGCAACACAGAAAGAGACACAAGCTGAGGCATCAGGCGAATTCAATTTTGAAACTATTGCTAGGAAATGGCACTCCAGTAATAAGCGGTGGGGTGACTATAACCGGGCGCGTGTACTGCGCAGCCTTGAACAATACATCTTTCCTCATATTGGTAAAATTGATATCCGTCAGTTAAAGACTAGTCATCTATTAGTACCTATCCGAATGGTGGATGATGCAGGAAAGCATGATGTAGCTCAACGGCTCCAACAGCGGGTAACTGCTATCATGCGCTATGCCGTACAAAATGACATTATCGACAGTAATCCGGCTATAGATATGGCCGGGGCGCTGACCATGCCTAAAACTAAACATTATCCTGCATTGCCATCCAATTGCTTTCCTGAATTATTGGAACGTATAAGTCATTACCGTGGCAGGAAAATTACACGTTTAGCGGTGGTACTGACTTTACTCACTTTTGTGCGTTCTAGTGAGTTACGTTTTGCACGATGGGATGAAATTGACTTTAATAGTTCAGTGTGGGAGATACCTGGTCAACGAAATCCAATCGAAGTAGTTCGTTATTCTTACCGTGGCATGAAAATGAAATCAGCCCATATTGTGCCGTTGAGTAATCAGGCAATAGATATCTTACAGCAACTTAAAGAGCTTAGTGGGGACAATGAACGGCTTTTTCCCGGCGACCATGATCCTAATAAAGTTATGAGCGAAAATACGGTAAATAATGCATTACGAGTGATGGGATATGATACAAAAACGGAAGTATGTGGGCATGGTTTCAGAGCGATGGCTTGTAGCGCTTTAGTTGAATCCGCCTACCAATAAACCCATGATCTTTCAAATTATAAATCATTTCTAAATATGGGTTGTAAGAATCAACGGTTTTGAATAATAACAAAAATGCGGTTAATGTTGATGATGACAATGTTATAAAATCAACATATTTTTTTACATAAACAGGGACGGTTGAAGGACTAATGGTAAACATCATATACAAAATGAAGCCAAAGACGAGTGGTAAAATAAATAAAAAATGTGGAAGTTATAATCAAAAAAAAGATCGATTGTGAAACAGGTGGCTATTATTATTAATGGGAGAACGAAATAAGAAAAATAATGTTTGGTTTGTAACATTCTGGGAAGGTTTTGCGAAGTTTCCTGCTCAGGTTTTTTAGGTGTCTGATATGTTAGATCAATATTACAGTGTATTTCGATTCCATCAATAATACCTTTGAGATTTACATCACCTATTTTTTTACTCTAGCCTTCTGGTATTGCTTTGTTGTTTTCGCTCATTACATTTACCTTCACTTTGATAAGATCAGAACGGTTGGTAACATTCTATTCCTTTTTAAAACAAGGAGACAGCATAGCTTGAATGTTTTTTTAACGTTTCCTATGAATTTTGTTTTACCTTTTCAGACCAAAGGAAGGAAAAACAAGGCAACTCAGAGAAGCGGAGCTTCGATGAGTTAGCCCTTGCTTTGACATTTGTTGCTAAGAAATTTTAAGCCACTCTCTTGTCAAAAGTGGCTTTTTGTAAACGTGAAAATTAATTTTTATAAAAGTAATTATAAACTTGAATATCTCGGTCTTAGATAGAAGCGATAAGGTTTATTAAAATAATCTAATTCATAGTATTCTAGATTATAATCAATATCATGATTTTCGTAGAAGAAAGCATCATCCTTACTGACCTGTGTTTCTGGATCTATAAGATTTTTTCTTCTTGCATCAAAAACTACCAAGTAGGCTTGAGGTAATCTTTCAGGACTACTAGTGAACTCGTTATCTATGTACTCAATTAATTGTTTAGCACCTTCTCGTGCCCTGTTTTCGTCATAGATAGTATAAGGTTTATTAGGATTCTTTGGTGCGATTTTTAAAGAAGTACCAAGCCATTTTATTTCAATAAGAGCGGTTGCTTTACTGTGAAACCATGAAATTTTTATATCTACGGGTTTTGTATCATCTGTATTTTGTTCTGCCCTAACATCAGCATCTTTTAATGTCATATTCAAAGCCTGAACGAGAGAGTTACGCATGATATGCTCTGGTTTGTTGGTTAAAAATAACCTTGCACCAGCGACTCCATTGTGCCAAATGGATTGAAGAATTTTACATGTTGTCTCTCTCGCCATTTTGATATAGTACGTTTTCAAAGCATCATCTAATGAATGGTAAGTTGGCGCACAAAAGTTGCTTGTTATCATTGGTGAAAGAGGAACTACTTCATCAGTAAAGGAGCCAATGTAAAAATGCTCTTTTTTATTATTGAGGCTATAAAATATATAATTTTTACGCAATGTTTCGTCATTGTGTAAATCGTTGTTTTCAGTTATTGATAAAGCACAGGCTCCATCATTTAAAACTTCAAAAGATATACATTTGTCTGTTCGCGATGATATTATTGTATGTATGTTTTCAAAACCATAAATAAGTGTGAAATTCCCTTTTGGGAATATCATTTCTTTATTGTCAAAGTTTTCAACTTTAATGCAAAACATTAAATTAAAGCTTACCCTTTCTGCTGGGAAATGTTGATAAAATATCTTTATCCTATCCATTAAAAAAGAAAGTTTATCAGTACCGTTCTTACCAAAGACTTGATTTGCATGAAGTGTCGGACTACTTGCAATTAAATCACGAATTCTTCCAAGGTCTGCCTCGATAAACATAAAATTATCCTTCAGTTCTCATAATACGGGCAGATAACCAAATTACAGCAGGTGATAATAAATCTTTATTTTCTTTCCCAATCATTTTTGATATGACATCATATTCGTCATATAAAATATCTATGTTGTCTTCATCATCCAGCAATGGAGCCGCTTGAGCCAGGCTCGTGCTTAAAGACATGCCCGGAGAATTTTTTATTGCATTTCTGATTGCATCCGATGGTATATTGAGTCCACATTGTAATGCTGTACTGATTAGTTCTCTTCTATTTGCTAAAGATTTGTCATGAGAGAAGTTATTAAGTTCAGTGGTTATAATATCTTTATTTGGATGAAACAAACCATTATCATCGCTATAAATAAATCCTTTAGTCAATAAAAAATCTATGGCGTGTTGCAATTTGTTAGAAAAAGGGAATCCATATGTTGTTACGGTATATTTATAACCCCAACTACTTATTGACTCACCCTTGAATAAAGCCAAGACACATGATAGATAAGAAAAAAGATGATACTCTACAAAAGATATAGGACGTAGTGATGCCGGCATTTCATCCATTATAATAAGTGAATCAAAGTATGCGGACGGTAGTATTTGTTTCATGATCACTCCATGGCTTCTTCAATATCGTTATAGGCTCTGGTGAACAAACCCTCCTCACTTTTCTGAACTTCTGTAAGGTTCGTCCATTCTGTCATTTTTACTATTTGCATACCTTGTTTTTTTTGCAGATTAGCAAGTCTTAATACAAGATACGAACTTCTTAGATTTGCAGTCATAAGTATGAAGTTGTTTTGTTTCGCATATTTAGAAAACATCGAACCTGCTCTTGCTTCATATGCTATATCTAAAGAACCTTCAGGAGTATCAATAAGTAGTGTAGCCGAACCATTGCACATGAATTCAGTTATTGCCATTCTTAATGCAATATCAATAAAAAATCTCTGACTTTCTGATAATTTATCTGAAGTAGTTCTTAGCTTATTATTCATATGTAGCGTCAGACCAAATCCGGATTTTGTCTTCGGCTTATGGGGTTCTAAAACTACATCTACTGGCATTCCAATGAATTCTTCTGCTAATTCTCTAAATCTTAGAACAAAAGATTCTGCGTATATAGAATAATTTACCTTCAACTCTTTTTCATATTTTCTTAATTGCTCTCGGAGTTCATTTCGTTTTTTATAGAAGGCCAAACTGTTTTTATTAAATTTTTCTTTCTGTGCTTCAAGTTCTTTTATTTCCTGAGTGAAATAATTAGGATTTGGTGTGCTCCCTAAAAGAATTGCGCTTCTATTGTCACTTTCGAATGAATCAAGCTCTCCTTGTGCTGCTTGTTCATTAGCTTCAGCAATATTTAACTCGGAAATTACCCGGTCTAAAGCTTGATAAGTTATCTCAAGCTTTTCTTTAATGTCTGCTCTTTCTATATCGATATTTTTGATTTTTTGAAGTGCGAGTTTATCTGCATCAGAATCATCAATTACTTTCGATAAGCATAATGGACATTTATTTTTGGATATTATGTCTTCCAGATGTTGAGAAATATCATTTGATTCAGAATTACATAGAGCACATTTATGATATTCTATACTTACCTTGATTAACGGATGATATCTCAAGTGGCTCATATTAGACAGACGAGATGAAAACTCCTTTCTATATTCAACCTCTAATGCTGAATATTTTGAATTTAATTCAGCACATTTCACTTCTAAGTCTTTTTTTTCTAAGTTTATATGAGAGGTTCTATTTTGTGCATATTTTACATTCTCACAGAGTTTTTTATGTCTTTCTAACGTTTGTGCTTGCGATAAACCATCATCACTATGCTTATCCCTCATCGCTGATAATAATTCATCAATTTGACGTGTTATCTGTTTTGCAGCAAACTTGGCGTTTCGTCCTCTTGAATCCTCTTTTTCCATTTCATTCTGTAGATTTTCAGCTAAAATAGCCACTGATGGATCTGTTCCAAAAGCAATATATAACGCATTTGTTAATATATCGTCATTCCAGAGCAATAAATGTCTTGATTCATCAAATACAGATATAAAATGGAAAAGAAAAATATATTGGCTAAAATCCTTTAATCCTGTCAGTTCGATTATTTTTTGCTGATAAACTGATTCCATTTCATCAGCATTACTGTTGCTTGTATCTAATGCTATATGTTTATTATTTTCGAGGTCTTCTATCGATAAGTTTGAAACTTTGCCATCAGAAAATAAATGACGTGTTACTTCTATTTTTGTATTGTTACATTCTAGAAGTACGGATACTTTTGCTCGTTCACGTAAGTTTTCACTTATTCGACCGTTAAAATAATCAGTTGTCCTTGTGTTCTTGGTCGCATTCTTAGCATATTCAGGAGCCGTTGAGAAATTTTTCTCAGTAAGTGGAATCGCCCCAGTTATACAGTACGTAACAGAGTTAAGGAATGTGGACTTTCCTAATCCATTAGCACCGATTAGGCAATAAACATTTTTATTGACTTCCGTTATAATATTTGGATTGCTTGTATATAAATCAAAATCGTATAGTCTAACTTGTCTAATTATAGGTAAGGTGATCTTATTTCTTCCGGTGGTCATGATTTTACCTTATTTTCTTGAAAACTAAACAATGTTCAGATAGTTCAAATTTACCGCCATGCTGGGAACTACTCCTCATTGAACGTATCTCTCCTTTTTCTTGGAGAATAAAACCAAGAGGTACTAAGATTTCTTCAAGTATGACACCAACGTCAATATGAACACCTGCATATTGGCTATCACCTATAGCTACTATAGCATGATGATTTATAGGTAATATTCTACTAAACTCTTTAAAAATAGTTTGAAGATCTTCGAAATAATTATAAACCATTTCAGGAATGTTTTTGTTCCAAAGCTCCTTCCTGGATTTATTTAAATTATCGAATACCTTTATTAAGGTCTTAGAATTTAATTCTATGTCGGCATCGAAATTCCATTTCGCTTGAACATGAGAACGAAATGTTTGATTCCTTAGTTTTTTGTTGTCAATGTTATTTTTAAGGTAGTCTAACATCCATAACTCAATATTATAGACATCAGTATAATCAAAAGAATTAGGGTAAGGGGGTGAGAAAATAATAACGTCTGCTTTTTCAATATCTTTTAAAATCTTTCTTGTATCACCGTTATGAATTAAGTGTGTACTATTATTTTGTGTGTGAAATAATTCAATGTCTTCCAGTGCATTGTATACTGCCTTGTTCATAGACCTAATTACATCATGCCCTGTTTTAACTCTTGAATCCCAATTACGTCTATATCTTCTACCTTTACCATTAACAATAGCATTGCTATTTTCAATAAGAACTGAACCTAATAATACCTTGAATAGACGAGCTTCATCATCCGACATTACTTTCGAACTCCGGAGCAATGCTCTGATAGTAGAATATGTATTTTTATAGAATATGAATCTACCTTTTATCCCCGGTTCTGTAAAAGATAAAGGCATACCTGGAGTTAACAAGAAATCATCGGTAATAATTTCTAAATTATTAATTATCTTTTTATACTCCTTCAAAAAACTTTCAGGAGAGACATAATTTAATTTTACTGAGACTAAGTCTGATAGAAATGGATTAACTTCTGTTCCAATTGAATTGATTCCCATCATTTTGCAGGTGACGGCAGTTGTTCCACTCCCCAAAAATGGATCTAAACATGTATTGACTTCATATGGTAATGAGGCCAGGGTGTCAACGACGAACTTTGGAGAAAAGGCTTCCTTAAAGCGGAACCAACGTTGAAATGGGAGGTTTATTGTCCCTTGGTTGGAAGATGTTGGAGCTTTTTCATTATATTTTGAAAGCCACTTGCTGAAATTATCGTGTTCACTCTTGGCAATGAACCTGAAAGAGTTGGTAATAGTTTCATTGATTTCTGACTGCCAGAATGACATATTTCGTATATCCATAAATTTATTTTCTGCCTTATACCACATTTTTTAATGAAAATCAATGAATTATATTTTTTATTTCCATTGATAATAAATGTCAATATTTGTAGTAATAAATAAAATTGTACGAAAATAAATTATTCACATAATATCATTTTTATAAATGAAAATTGTTTGTTCGATTATCACAAACTTGGACTGATGGTATCTTAATTAATAGGTTTTATTTTAATCCATTAAGATCATAAGGATAGTTGCGATGTACGAGTCCGGTCTTCTCCATAAACTTACGTAACTACCTGAAAAAATAATAAATTACTTAGCTTTTGAGTCTATAATCGCCCATTCGTATCCGTTGACATCCATGATATTTGGGGGCAGTTCTTTTCGATAATAAGTTGACCCCCAAATTATGCCTTATAACAGACATGGAAGCTCGTGCGTGAAAAAGAATACAAACTTACTGATATATAAGGTTTGTATCTTCTCATCAAACCCAGTTGTTCAAAATGGTGGTATCTGAAATATCGGTTTGCGGGTAGGGAAAGCTAGGGAGCAACACGATAGTATTAAGATAATGATCCGTAATGGCATCAATCTCAGTAAAAAAAGGAGGTAGAAAAACAAGAAAAGAGGGCGTTCAGAATTCTGTGTCACGTTAATTTAGCGGTTACAACGTTATCACATTATCCAAACGCCCTTCAAAGTAAATATAGAGTTGCGACAGTGTTAGATTCCAGCTCTGTATTGGCATTGTCCATTTTTCCTGTGCATTGAGAAGCCCCAGATAAAGCAGTTTCATCAGACTGTTTTCATTCGGGAACGCCCCTTTAGTTTTTGTCAGTTTCCTGAACTGACGGTGGACTGACTCGATGGCATTGGTTGTGTAAATCACCTTGCGGATGCCCGCCGGATAGCGGAAATAACCCGACAGGTTACCCCACTTACGACGCCAGCTCTGGATGACTACCGGATACTGTTGACTCCATTTCGCATCCAGTTCGTCCAGAGCGCTTTCTGCTGCGTCTTTTGAGACCGCACGATACACGGGTTTCAGATCAGCCATGAAGGCTTTGTGGTGCTTTGAAGCTACGTATTTGATGGAGTTACGGATCTGGTGAATGACGCACAGCTGCACCTCCGTTTGCGGGTATATGCTGTTGATCGCTTCCGGGAAGCCTGTCAGGCCATCAACGCAGGCGATGAGAATATCTTTCAGTCCGCGGTTTTGCAGGTCTGTCAGCACGGATAGCCAGAAGTTTGCGCCTTCGTTTTCAGACAGATACAACCCAAGGACTTCCTTTTTTCCCTCAAGATTGAGCGCCAGTACGGTATAGACAGCCTTACTCACGTAACGACCATCCTCACGGATTTTGTAATGGATGGCGCCCAGCCAGATAAAGGGATAAATGGCTTCCAGCGGGCGCTGCTGCCACTGTTTTAACTCGGGAATGACCTTGTCTGTCACAGCGCTGATGGTGGCGCTAGAGACGCTGAAGGCATACAGGTCTTCAATTTCCCGGCTGATATCGGTGTAGCTCATCCCGAGGGCAAACAGGCGGATAATCTTCCGCTCTATCTCGTCTGATAACGTGGTCTGGTGCTTCTTAACCAGTTGGGGCTCAAAAGTCCCATTACGATCCCGTGGTGTAGCCAGTTCAAAGTTACCGGTCGGGGCTTTGATGGTCTTTTTGGTGGAACCATTCTTCCTGTTGGCCTCAAGGTCATTAGCCAGATAGGAATCAAGTTCGGCAGCCAGAGCGGCTTCAGTAAGCTGCTTAATCAATGGGGTCAGGATGCCATTCTTACCGGTCAGTGCCTGACCTTCCTGAAGCGCTTTCAGGGCTTTGTCGAAATCGAAAGATTGAGTCATGTATCATTCCTTTTTGAGATATATTACTGGAATGACACAGAATTTCTAACACTCCCCAAGAAAATGTCAGACTGGGGCTGAATTATTAGCCCCTTAATAACCCCAAGTATTATTTGATATTGGCAAAGGTGCACAGCAATTTAGCTGCACACTAATACAGTGCCAGGCGCAACGCTTCTTTACTCCGCTAGCTATAAAGCACTAAGTCAAAGCTCGGTTTGTACTGGTTAATAACCAGAGGATCGCAATTTTAGCTATTTGACATATAGTGAAGTTATCAGGTCAGCGTTTCTGAACCTACCCTTAAGCTTAGCGTGAATCATATTCCTTATCTAACCGTTCATACATGCTCATAGCAGATTCCATCCAACTGTAATCTATTCAGCAAGTAAACCGCCGTTACCTCTTGAACATTGGTTTTTTCTGTTATAGTCACAACAACAATCATTTAAACAACTTTTTGATTTTTCTTTTCTATTTGATAACGAACAGGACGACCGAGTTTTTTCACTTGTCCCTCATCAATAGCTCGTTTTAACCATTCCTTCAATTGAGATTTATGCAGACCAGTGTTCTCGATAAGGGTATCAAGTGTAATAGGGCTTACTGTCAATCGATGGAGCTCAGTAATAAACAATTGATAAAAATCCACAGCCTGCATTACAGTTTTTTCTGCTTCTGCTTCTGCTTCTGCTTCTGCTTCTGCTTCTGCTTCTGCTTCTGCTTCGTGATCGATTGAACCCTGGATTTCATCTTGTTCGATTGAGTGAGCAACAATTATTCGATTTTCCGCTACCTCTAGATCAAATTCCGATGCAGGTTTCGCAAATAATTCTGACTGTGCTGGCATGAAAAATAGATCAACCTGTTCAGCTTCTTTCTGCGAAGCAGTAGAGTTTTCTACGGAGAACAAATCAGAAACCTTAAGGTTGTGAACATCTGCCTCACACCAATGCCCTCCCTTCGCAACTAAATCAGTATTTGCCGCGCTACTGTCATTCGTTGGTTTTACCCATAATGGCACCCAACACTTTTTCAGGTTTTCTTCTGCCCCGCTTAGTGTGCCGCCTTTTTTCCCCGAGTGAATTACCAGCGAGCTGTCTGCCAAGCAATAGATATATTTGTTTCGGGCCATAGCGTTTCCAGTGCTGAAGCCAGCCTCGGGGTAAAAGGGTGAAATCAGCATTACGCTGCCATTCATCAAACCTTTGCGCCATTTTGCGCTGGTAGCGGCTTTCAGTAGGCTATCTGCCAGTACCCCAATAACGTTGCCGCCACCAAGCATTGCTCCCACCATAGCTGTCTCATCCACACCACGGGCACCACCGGATACAATCGCAATTCCCTCTGATGCCGCTCTTGAACCGACCAGCTCGGTATAAGACAAGTCCGCATTGTTGGCCTCACGTGAGCCAATAACCGCTAAACCACCAACATTCAGTAAGGCTTTATTACCGCAACCAAATAGCACAGGCGGTGAGTCGGTTTTCAATTGCTGTTTTAAGCGCTTGGGATATTCAGGGTCAGAGCGGGTAACTACCCAAAGACCTGCTCGATACCATTTTTCAACGGCCAATGCTAGGCTGTGACCACGATTCAGTAACTGTATAATTCGTTCTGTGCTGATGCGAGAATCCTGCCAGTTGCTTAATATTGATTTAGGCTCAGATACCAACAAATCTGCTGGTGTTGTGGATTTTTCTTTCAGCCATAACGCAAACCTACCCCATTCAGCATTAGTGAGGGGTTTGATATCATCACTGCTCGCCTTGGAAAAATAACTAGTGAGCAATAATGTGGCTTGTGCTGTTGGCGATAAATTCATGAGTCTTTCACCGAAGAAGAGGCAAGTGCTGCGGGATATACAATACCACTACCCGCTTGCTGTAACAAAGCTGCAATAACGGTAAGAGTCCAACCAGAGTCAACGATGTCGTCGATAAGGAGTACTGGTTGATTTTGTACAATTTGTATTATCTCAAAAACACCGTCAAGGTTGTGGCATTGATGAAAACTATTTTGCTGTTCCTTTTGGGGCTGGTTATCTTGAACTTTTGCTACCGCATCAACAAATGTCAGGTTCAACCTTTGTGCTAGCCGACGTGCAAATGCAGGGACTAAATGCGGGTGTCTTAAGGAAGGAACACAACATACCCAAGTTGGACTAGGATGAGGCTGCCAACGCTGTGAGATCATTTCAGCCATAGCATCAACTAGTTCATCAGAAAAATAACCCGAATGTTTATTTTCAATAACAATTTTCCCCCAACCAGCATCTCCCCATCGAGAGAGAACCCTACCTGGCTGAGCAACTAAGCAACCTAACTGCCGTGGAAAACAATATGTAGGAAAGGCTCGATTAGAAGTTGCTACCTGTTTTCTTGGTTGGATAATCATTTCGGCATGTTTAAGAAAAGTGCCTGCCTGATGAACTAACACTGGATCAATAGTCTGATTAACAATAGGCTGGCCGATGCATGACGAGCATTTGCCACAAGGTGTAGGGTCGTGATCATCCAGTACACGGCGCAAGAAAGTCATCTTACATCCGGTATTTGACAGATAAGCCTGTACTTCAGCCCACTCTTGCTTACGCTGGTTGGTGAGGTGAGCGATACGGGTGCGATCCATCGCATAAGGCACGGGTATTCTGCGCCATAAGTTTCCGACTTTAATCACAGGAGCGGTGTTCTCTGTACTTAGCAGTTTTAATACCTTTTCAATCTGGCCATAGCGTAGGTTGGTTTGCTCTTCAATGCTACGAAGCGATAAACCATCACTATTAGCTAGTACTTGCAAAATTTCGTTTACCTGAGTTTCTGATGGGAATGCCGAATTCCTGAAAAACTCATGAATATCTTGATCTTCTATACCAGATATCAACACACCAATAGCGTTGTCGATACCACGCCCTGCGCGGCCGACCTGCTGGTAGTAAGCCACGATAGAACCTGGTGCTTGATAGTGAATCACAAAGCTTAAATCCGGCTTGTCGTACCCCATACCCAATGCAGTAGTCGCCACCAGCACCTTAAGTTGATTGGTTAGCAATAACTCTTCAAGATATTGTCGGTAATCGTTACTGTTTTCAAAACCATCAGCCTCAATACTGCTATGGTAGGCTCTGGCATTTATGCCATTGACGTTCAACCAATTTGCTACCTGTTCGGCATCACGCACTGTTAAGGTGTACACAATGCCAGTACCATGCAAGGTGGGAATCATTTGCGCCAACCAAGCTAGGCGAGAGGATTGATCAGGCAGAACCATCGCTTGTAGCGAGAGGCTTTCACGGATCAGTGGACCACGCTGGATCTGGATATTACCCAGTTGTGTTTGGATATCAGCCACCACGCGGTTATTGGCAGTGGCCGTTGTGCCTAATACCGGTGTATTAGGTGGCAACTGGCGCAAAATATTTACTATACGCCGATAGTCTGGGCGGAAGTCATGGCCCCAGTCGGAAATGCAGTGGGCTTCGTCGATCACCATCAGAGCAATACGGTCAGCAATAGGATGAAGCACGGTTTCAATGAAGTTATCGTTGGCGAGCCGCTCAGGAGAAATCAGCAGGCAATCTATTTGATTATTTATAATCCTTTGTGTCACCGTCTGCCAGTCCGCTGTATTGGTGGAATTCATAGTCTCGGCTACGATGTGCAGGCGCTGGGCGGACTCAATCTGGTTACGCATCAGGGCCAGCAAAGGAGAAACAATAATCGTCGGCCCCATGCCGCGATCACGGAAAATTTTGGTGCTGATAAAGTAAACTGAGCTTTTACCCCAGCCAGTACGTTGTACTACCAACAGTTTCTGCCGTTGGTTAACCAAAGCATCAATAGCTTCCCACTGACCATCGCGAAACTCAGCATTTGGATTGGCTAGTGCAGTTTGTAGTAGTTGTTGGGCCTGAGCTCGATTCATTATCACTCCTTGTTTATACAATTAGCTCGCCATTCATTAGCTTAGATAACCCTAATCACCTTCAGGTTCATGTTACGAATAATGCAATTTGTGAGGCAGTATTACCTAACGGCATAAGGATTGTTTACTCATTTCGTTACTCGTTTTTTGATCATTCCACCTTGGAGTTATTGTAAATGATGATATGCCTCTACTGGCAACTCCTTGGCTACATCACGAAACCAAGGCAAACCATGCCATACCGCTGGATCGCCAATTATGAAAATGTGTTTTTTTGCTCGGGTGAGCGCAACGTTTAACAGATTAGGCTTGCTGGCAGCCCATTTTGCGCCGCTATCATTATTTTCGTCGCAGCCTAGGACAAAAATGACAATATCGTTTTCTTTGCCCTGAAAAGTATGCACTGTACCAATACAATTTTTTTGCCACACGTTAAGTTCTTTTCGTGTTATCAATGGCATAGATTGCCGCCAGGTAGCCAGATCACGCTTTCCTAATAATTCACACAGTGCTGACTTAACTGCTTTGAACGGTGTAATAACATAAATTGAATGAAGAGAAACATTTGCAACAAGCAGTTGGTCCAATAACTTGAGCAAATCTTTACCGTGGCTGTCACGATATTGTTTTTCACCTGTCCCTCCAACCGATGCCAGCCAATGATTTTCCAGAATGCTGTTCACAGATTGGCAGTGAATCTTGTCAGCATCCAGCCCATGAATCATGCGGCCATTGTAGGCCATCCTATTAGCCAAACTGAACATCGGTTCAATACAACGGCGGTGTACCCACAATGGAATACCTAGCCAGATCAGGTTGTTCATGACTTCTAATTCACATCCCCAATGATTGACGCGATCAGCAACCTGCTGCACTGAAAGTAATCCCGGATTCCAGTCTTTAGCCTTTTCATTCAGAGCATCTAGGCAAAGACGTTCAACCAACGGCGGAGGGGTCGTAAATACCGGTTCAATCTGCAAAGGGTCTCCAACAACCAGTACCCGTTTTGCACGCCAGAGTCCCCCGACAGCTTGTTGTGGAGGTGCCTGGCCGGCTTCATCGATCATTAACCAGCCGAGTTCTTCGCTTTCCACTCCGTGGAACATGCGCCCCATAGATGCGAAAGTTGTGGATAATACGGGCACAAACATAAACAGCGTTTGCCACCAGCGTATAGGCGTGATTTTGGAATGAGGTTGTGCTAAAAAAGCCGTGAGATTAAATATGAAGTCTCCAAAACGAGGTACTCCTAGTGCTTCATAAAGCCAAACCTGATGAAGTTCCATTGCTGTGATAAATAATGCGGAACGTTGACGATTTATCTGTGCGTTCTGCCAAAGGGCCGTTCGTTGTAATGTTGCATCAGTGATAGGTTGGTTGATATCTGGCAATGTGATATCAGGAAACTGCTGTTTCAAAGTTTGCAGAGAACGATGGTCATTCTCCCGTTGTTGGATAATTTTTTCGATATCCTGTTGTAAGGTTCGCTTTTTTTCAGTTATGTCATTAACTGACTTGTGTTGTTCCGCAACACTCTGGGCTTGTTCGGCTTGCAATCTCATCAGTCTTAATACTTCGTGTTGTGCACACTGCAACGTTTCTTTATACACATGCACTCGCTTGCGATTCATCAGACGCATTAGCCATCCTGGTGCATCACTTTCGATAATTTTTTGTTGCTGTTCCGCATGTTGGAGCTGTTTTCCTAATACATCCTGTTCTGTTTTCACCTGTTCCAGCCTGTTAAGCTGTGTTTCGTACAGTCCTTCTATTTGCTTCAACTTCAGTGATAACGTGTCGAATGAATCGTTATGCTGTTTTTCTATCAGATGCACAAACATTTCTAGTTGCTGTTGAAGTTTTTTTGTCTTTTCCAGACATACGAGGAAACGTTTTTTAGCGGTGGCGAAAGAGATGGGGTTGTGATAGTGCCTCCAGCGCCAAAGACTGAGAAAGTTCTCTTCAGCGGGACGAGAGGCTTCAGTTGGAGTGTCGCGTAAAAAATGTTCATCAAAAAATAAGCGATTAGAAAATTTAGTCCGGTTTGGTTTGTTGCCCAAAGCAGCGGAAATGATCCCCCAGCATTGTTTCTCTTCCTTCAATGGACGATAGAGATGATAGGTTCTAACTTTTCCCTGACTATTTTTACTTTTTTTATGTTCGCGCTTCGGACGGTTCTCGGCAGCTATCTGGTTTGCGGTTGGTGCTAAATAGTCAAGCGATTGGAATTCTTCAGCCAATGATTTCTTTTGCGGCAATTCTTTTGATATGTTTTCTGCTGCGGCGTTGTTGGATGACGTAATGACCATTTCGAAACCAGTGAGCGCATTCACAATAAAACCGGAATTGTCCAGCGTGTCATCAACTTTTTGATAACGCGTAAGTATCTTCGCTCGTTCAACAATGTTATGTGCTATTAGATCGCGCAGAAGCGTCGTTTTTCCAGTTCCCGGAGGGCCGTTGACGGAAAGCAGCCCACCATCAGCGAGCTCTTCTATCGCCGTATTAATAGCAAATTGCTGCATTAGCGACATGGCATGTTTGGGATCGGAAGGCCAGCGTCCATGAGGCATCTTCGCTGGATGAAGTTTACTGATGATGGAAGCAAGCCCGTCTTGTGAATAAAGGTCAGGATTCCTTGGAACACTATGATGAGAAAGATACGCTCTGAGAGCTTTGCATCTATCTCCTCGTTTTAGGGCCGTAATAGCGTATTCAATGTCCTCAAAGAAAAAACTATTTAAAATAGGAAGTGCAAAGGTTTTATCATTCGCGCTGACTTCTTCTTCAATTTCATCGCCGTTTTCTTGTGATGCTTCTGTACAGTCGCCATTTCCCTCCATCCAGTCTATTTGTAAAGCATATTGCCATTGGGGTTCAAAATCTGCCCAACTCACCAGATGTGTCGTCAACAGTGTTAAAATATCATTTGCTTTTAAAATACCGGGGCCATTTTTTCGTATTGGCCTCAGAGAGACGTTAAAGTTGCCGAGGGTATTTTTAAGATGCTCGCAACTGGCTGAAAATACCTTCGTATTAAGCTGCTCAAAACGTTCATCACGCAGGTGCCCTAAAGCCCAGGGAAGAGAACTCACTGAAAATTTATCCAGAGCAGGGTTTCCTTCCGCGCCTAATGGAATTTTGGCAAAGCAGGTTGTTCCTTCTTTATCCAGCCGTTGCTCAAATTCTTCTGCATAATACCCTTCATCTGGACCAAACACCGCTTGGCTGATCGCGTTAGCGATAGCTTTATCAAACAAACCGACGTACAAGCTGTATAAGACTTTTTGATCGGGAATATCATGTTGTTGACGGAGTTCTGATGAAAGCCAGGGGAGTGCCTTATCTCCTAGTTGATAGAGTGTTTTAAGCGGAATTAGTAAACTTTTATCTTTTTTTTCAAGTGTATAAGGTTGGAAGAATTCTATACGTTGCCAGGTACGGAGAATATCATTCGAAAGGGAAGTTGCGGCCATCATAGCTCTTTGAATTATCTAATAAATGCCTTGAATGATAAGAGTACAGCAATCAATATGGGTTTTGTAGTCGTTTGGCTTAAGCATTATGACATACGTCACAGTCTGGTAACAAAGCCCCCCATACTTTATTCATCTTCCTTATCACGAAGCACTATTCGGGAATGCTAGCTACAAGATAGGTTAAGTGTCGTATGTTTGCTATGATGAAGAAATAGCCAGAGGAGAACAGCAAATTAAATGGATAATTTAATAAAATTATTCCCTGATGTTGCGGATGCGTTGGGGATTGAATCTGTCGCAATTGTAGAGAAAGATTAAGACATGAGCCCCAAAATGAAGCCCAATGTCCGTCAAATCGAGACCGCAAAGCCTAAATAACGTTAACTTTACCTAAGAACAGCAATTATTAGCATCACATAAATTCAAGCTCGGCTTTTTGGGTTGGAGCGAATAAGTAATTAATCCCGACACAACCTCTAACAAAAAACCGAGCATATTAAGCCATACTGGAAAAGAGAACCAACACGTTACATTAGATTCCCGCTTAACACACCACACACATTGGTTTACCTGAAACGGGTTCGGGGTGAATTTCCGTTTCAATGCTGAATACCTGCTGTAATAATTTCGGTGTCATAACTTCCTCGGGTGAGCCTTTGGCGACAACCTGCCCTTGGGAAAGCAGTACCAGGTGGTCACAGTACCGGCTAGCCTGATTGAGGTCATGAAGTACGGTCACGACCGTTTTTCCTTCGTTGTTCAGCTTACGCAGTAGCTTCATCAATTCCACCTGATGGTTGATGTCAAGATACGTAGTGGGTTCGTCGAGCAGCACCACCGGCGTATCTTGGGCCAGAACCATTGCCAGAAAAGCGCGCTGGCGCTGTCCGCCAGAAAGCTCGGTAACGCGTTTATCAGCAAGATGGCTAATCTGCGTTTTTTCCATTGCTTGTTGTACAAGATGACGATCATGAGATGCTAAACGCCCCCAGAACGTCAACCAGGGGCTGCGTCCGTATGCAACCAGTTCATGGACGGCGATCCCCTCTGGTGTGAGAGGATGCTGTGGTAAGAGCGCCAGATGTCTGGCGAGCTTGCGTGAGGAAAAGTGCGCTAACGGTTTACTATCTATTGTTATCTTTCCAGATAATGGCGTTAATAGCCGTGAAAAGCATTTCAGTAATGTCGATTTACCGCAGCCGTTGGGGCCGAGCAGCGCCGTGATTTTTCCGGTCGGGAGGGTGAGCGACAGGTCATTCAGAATGCGTTTCTCCCCGTAGCCCGCAGATAACTTTTCCGTAGCCAGTTGCATTTAACGTGTCCTCACTAAAAGCCAGAAGAAATAAGGGGCGCCAATGATGGCGGTCAGCACGCCAGCAGGCAGCTCTATCGGAGGGGCTATGGTCCTTGCCAGCAAATCGGCTAGCAGCAGAACCTGTGCCCCCATAAGCATGGATGCGGGTATAAGCCAGCGATGACGTCCTCCCACAAGTCTGCGAACGAGATGGGGTACCACGAGGCTGATAAAGCCAATCGGCCCGCAAACGGCGACGCCTGTTGCGGCGAGCGCGACTGCCAGCATTAATCCCCATGATTGTACGTGTGGGAGCGAAACACCCAGTGTGTTGGCGCTGTCATCACCGAGCGCCAGCAAATCTAAATCACGACAAAAGCGCAGGCTGAGAGGTATCAGTATCATCAATACCGGCAGGGCTATAGCTACAAACTGCCAGTCGCGTCCCCACAGGCTGCCGGTCAGCCACAAAAGCGCGTTATTGATATCTTGTGGGCGTGAGAGCATGAGGTAGTCGGTGATGCTTGTCCAGGTAGCTGAAAGTGCCACGCCAACCAGTGCAAGGCGCAGCGGCGAAGAGGGGCCAGCAATTGCCCTCAGCAGGATTAGCGCAGCCATTCCACCGCAAAAAGCGAGTAACGGAAGCCACTGCACCGACAGAGAAGGGAAAAGGATCAGCGCACTTACCGACGCCAGACTTGCTGCATGATTGACCCCCAGTATATCGGGGGAGGCCAGTGGATTACGAACAATACCTTGAACTAAGACGCCGGAAAGCGCCAGTGCAGCGCCTACGGTGATGGCTAATAAAATACGCGGTAGGCGGTACTGCGTTAGCACAAAGTGGTGTTTGTCACTGGGTTGCCAGCCGCTTATTAACGCTTCCCAAGGCAGTGGTTGCGCGCCCATGCGTAGCGCTAGCACCAGCGTAACTGCCAGCAACATGACCAACAGTGAGATAACTTGACGTTTCATGTTCGCCTCCTTGCCAGCCACACAAAGCAGGGTGCGCCAATCAGCGCCAGCACCGCGCCTGCCGGGAGTTCTCCGGGCCAGGCCAGTGCACGGGCCAGTAAATCGGCAAGTAGCATAAACACCGCTCCCAGCAACATGCACATTGGCAGTGTGCGGCGTAGATCGTAACCAACCCAGAAACGTGCCAGATGGGGCATTAGCAGACCAATAAACACGATTGGCCCCGCTACACTGACGCAGGCACCGACCAGAATTAGCACCGACAGACTGATGAAGATACGCAGTCGCGTCAGGTTCACGCCAAGCGTGTGGGCACTGACATCGCCAGCGTTGAGCAGATTAAGTGATTTTGCCGACAACAAAACCACCGGTACAGTGACCACCACGAAAGGGAATAGTTGCCAGAATTCAGGCCAGCGGACATGGGAGACTCCCCCCGCCAGCCAGTAAAAAATGCCATAAGCATGATCTTCGACAAGTAGTAGCGTAATACGTGTTAGTGCCATACATAAGGCAGATAAGGCAATGCCCGCCAGAATTAGCTGGTTGCGATCGTATTTTTGCTGCCAGCTACCACTTGCGGCCATCACCATCATCCAGCTAATTCCACCGCCGCAGGCCGCCACCAAGGAAATGGAATATCCGGCCAGCAGTGCCGGGTTGAAAGCGCTGACTAGCGCCATTGCCAGTGCTGCGCCACTGTTAATGCCCAGTAAGGAGGGGGAGGACAGTGGATTATGAGTGAGCGTCTGGAGGAGTGCGCCGGCCAACGCCAGAGCTGCGCCGAGCAGAATAGCAACCAGACTGCGTGGTAGCCGCAGATTGATAACCAGCGCTTCAGGTAGCGTCGGTGTATGACCTGGCACTAGCGCTTTAAGCGCGCTGATGGCGGGAATGGGAATAGCGGAGTAGCAAAACAGGCTTAGCCAGAATGCACTAAACAGTGCAACCAGTGGCAATCCCCAGCGCCAGACCGCATGGTGATGGCATCTCATGGTGTCTCATTAACCGGCTGATGATGGAAGATTTTTACCGCATCATTGCCAATGCGTTCAGCGGCAAATATCCCGCGCATGCGAGCCCAAGTGTTGCTGTCTACCGCTGCTATCTGATGCTTGTGCTGTGCTGTCATCATCTGCCACAGAGTATCCTGCTGCCAGCGTTTCACGATGCTTTCCTGACGATAGTGGGCCACGATAAGCCAGTCAGGATTGAGAGCCAGTAACTGTTCAAGGCTGAGGGAAGCCATTGCCGCATGGTTAACTGGCGCGGGAACTTTCAGCCCTAATGCCGTTAAGACGCTGCCGGTATAGGTATCGCTGGAGTGCAGGTTAAATTGCTGTTCGCGCGAGGTGCCAAAAACCACACTGACACCTTGTGGCAACTGGCTGGCATAGCCTTTCATGCGTTCACGGTGCTCTGCCAGCCGTTTCTGCATCTCACTCTCTTTCCCCATGACTTTGCCGATGATCGCGGCAGATTGCAGGTTTTCTTCGTAGGTTTCGTTGCGGGATTTTAGCAGCAGGACCGGGGAGATGCTTTTGAGTGCCCGATAAATCCCCGCGTGGCGTTGACTGTCTGCAATGATGAGATCCGGCTTTAGCGCGCTGATGGCTTCAAGGCTTGGCTGGGCGCGAGTACCCGTTGATTGCCAAGGCTTAATACGCTGGCGAACATCCGTGAGAATGCGTTGCGGATCGTTGTCATCGGCAATGCCCACCGGGCTGATATTGATGGCGGCCAACGCATCAGCAAACGACAATTCCAGCACGACCACGCGCTGAGGAACGGTACTGAGGGTAAAACTGCCTTGCTCATCCTGTACCGTGACCGCAATGGCATGGGGCAGGCTGATGAAGAAGAGCAAAACGATAAACGTAACGCGAATCAGTGCAGACATAACTTAACTCCAGAAATAGCAAAGCCGGGCAATGGCCCGGCGAACGGATTAATGTAACATCAGAACTTTAGCGAACCCTGCATATAAAACGTACGTGGCTGCCCGGCGTAGATGCCTTTGTTATTATCATCATAGGAACGGGTGTAATACTCGTGGTCGAAGATGTTTTTCACCCCAAAGGCCAGACTCAGATTGGCCATTTGTGGGCCGAAATCATACGCCACGCGCGTATCCCACAGCATAAAGCCCGGAATGCGACCGGTGCTGCCATTGGCGCTTTCCTGCACGGTATTAGCGTTATCCGCAAACTGGCTGGATTGGGATGCGCTGTTGAGGTTGAAGGTCCAGTTGCCCGGTTTGTAATCTATACCAAACGCACCTTTATGTTTCGGTGAGAACGGTACTTGATTGCCGTAGGTGTTACCTTCTTCACGAATTTCTGCGTTCACATAGGTGTAGCTGGCGTAAACCGAAACGTTATTCAGTTTGGGAGTAAGTTCGGAAAGATCGTAACGTGCCTGAGTTTCCAGCCCAGTGTGTCGGGTTTTTCCACGTGCGGTAACCGTATCATTAGTTTGGTTGGAGTCGTACTGATTGTTGAAGTTAATCAGGAACAGCCCCATTTCCGCTGCCAATGCGCCGTCATCGTAGCGAGTTCCGACTTCCCAGGTTCGCGCCTTTTCAGGTTCTACATTGCCGCTTTTCACCGCCTTGCCAATTTGGCTGTACTGTACGGTACCGAACGAGCCTTCCGTATTGGCGTAAAGATTCCAGCTATCAGTAATATGATAAAGAATATTGAGTGCGGGCAACGGCGCATCGTAACTGACTTCTTGGCGGGTGCCTTTTACATTGTTGTTTTGGAAGGATTTGATATGTTCGAATCGTATCCCCGGCGTGATGGTCCAGTTGCCGATATCAATGCGGTCGTCAATATACCAAGCATGTGCTTGGGTGCCGGAGCGGGTATTACGGTCATAAGGGCTTGACGTGCTGGGTAATTCGCCGCTGCGAGTGGCGGTGTAGTAACGCATTTCGTGACTGGATTCATTCACATAACGGTAGCCAATCCCTACTTCGTGGGCCGAAGGCCCTAAATTGAAGAGCTGGCTATAACGCGGTTCGATGCTGCGCACCCAATATTCTCGTGGGGAAAGGGTAATGCGCTTGCCCTGCTCAAGATAACCGCTGCGCAAGGTATGAGTATATAAGCCCTGAATATTGAATTTGTGCTGTTGGTCGGGTTGATACTGATAGCTGAGACTTGCAAGCTGACGGCGGCCCCAGAAGCGGTCATATGGGCGAGTGGATTGCCAGCGATTGGCGTCGTAATCGGCGCGTGAAAGGCCCCCGGGCATATCCGCACGGCCATCATAATATTGCAATAAACTGTTGAAGGTATGTACTTCATTGGGTGCATAGCGGCTTTTGAGCATCACATCGTCAATGTGCGTGGCGCTGTGTTCGCGCCAGTCGCTGCCGCGTGTGCCGGAGTAGAGAAGCGCCGTGCCGAAACCGTTATCTGCCGTACCGCCAATCATGAAGTTATGGGTCTCTTTGGGATTATTTTGTGAAGATGTGGGGCTAAGTTGTCCTTCCACACTTGCGTCAATACCAAAATCCTGCGGGATAGCGCGGGTCACGAAATTCACTACACCACCGACGCTTTGTGGCCCGTAGCGCACAGCGCCGCCACCGCGTACCACATCTACTGCATCCATGTTGCCGAGAGATACTGGCGCTAACGATAGTTGTGGCTGTCCATAAGGCGCGAAGGGTACCGGAACGCCGTCCATCAAAACCGTAGAGCGGCTGGCGAGACGCGGGTTCAGGCCACGGATGCCAAAGTTCATCGCCAGATCGTGGCTGCCGGTACCGTTGTTTTCTGGTGCGTTGACGCCGGGAATGCGGTTCAGCACTTCACGCATTGTGGTGGCGCCTGTTTTAGCAAAATCTTCCCGACGGATAACATCACGTGCGCCTGCATGTTCAAACACGTCAGCTTCACGTGCACTACCTAGCCAGTCGCCTACCACGGTCAGCACGTCTTTCTGCGCAACAGCGGCGGGTTCGAGTGTGAATGTGTTATCACCCAACGTTTTCACCTGCAAATCAGTGCCGACCAGCAAGGTGTTCAGTCCATCGGTGATGGAGTAATTGCCGTGTAGACCGCGACTCTGTTTGCCTCGCGTTAAGCTGGCATCTACTGAAAGGGTAATACCGGCGTGGGTGGAGTACTGATTGAGAACTTTATCCAGTCCGCCCGCATTAATGTCATAGTGTACGCTAGCTGGCTCTACCGCAGCATACGTTATCCCTGAGGTTAGGTAAGCCACCGGTAACAGGCTCAAACGAATCGCCATTACCAGCGGTGTTGCTTTGTGAAGCGCGCGCAGTGGCTGTGCACGTAAAGGCATCATAACGTCTCCATAATCATTTTGTTGCTGTATTCACTTATGAAGTCGAACAAGGAAACAAAAAAGGACAATTGAAAATGATTATTTTTTACGTTAACGATTTTTCTACGGGCAGAACATTCACCCAGTAACGGGTAATATATTGAATCTTAACAGGAAGTGTTTTCTCTATGACGGTTAATATTGTATCGGTGTTTTTCATCGGGAAAGTACCGCTTAACCGTAGTGAGGCGACGGCCGGATCGCAGCGTAATACACCGCTTCGATAGCGAGCGAGGGTTGTTATCACTTCACTCAGTGGCTTATCGCAGAAGCTTAGTATACCCTGCGTCCACGCGTTGTCTTCGGCGGTTGCCGCGGTCAGTTCACCAAAATCGATGGCGCTGAATCTTAGGCTTTCTCCCTGACGCACAATACATTTGCGGTTGGTACCGGTCAGTATCACCTTTACGGCATGTTGCTGAACGCTAAGTAGTGTGGTGTTGGCTTCCTGACGAACCGTAAACTTGGTGCCTAGCGCGGTCAGTTGTGCATGACGGGTTTGTACACGCAATAGTTTTGCTTCGGTATCATGCCCGGTAGTGATGGCAATTTCGCCGTACCAGAGATGTACCAGACGTTGTTGAGGGGTAAAATGGACATCTACGGCACTGTCGGTATTGAGTGTAAGCAGTGTGCCATCGTTCAGTCGATGATGCTGAATATCCCCTCTAGCTGTATGATAATCGGCCCGCAGACCTTCTCCCACTTCCGAACACCACAGTTGCCAGCCACCGCCAATTCCCAGTAGCAACAGTATGCCTTTCATCACTCTGCGTCGCGACAAGTGAGTTTCCTGAAGTGCATGGCTTGCCACATTGCCGGGCACGACCAGCATCTGGTTGCGCAGATTTTCCACTTGCTGCCATGCCCACTGATGATCTTGATGCTGTTCGTACCAGCGTTGCCATTTTTCAGTTTGCAGTGGGCTTACCTGATCGCTACTCAGTATTGCATACCAGTGTGATGCTGATTTTAATGCCTGGCGACGAGAATGGGTTAACATGGTATCCATATCAGAGTCCATGTTCCAGGCGAAACAGCAGGCAGTGCTCAGTGGCTTTGGCCATATATTTTTTCACGGAACTGACGGACACATTGAGGCGTGAAGCAATGTCGCTGTAGGTCAGATTTTCAAGCTGAGACAATAAAAACGCTTGGCGCATTTTGTTGCTCAGACCATCGATCATCTGGTCGATTTGCTGGAGTGTCTCAAGTTGACACTGACGGATTTCCGGCGAGGGCATAAACGCCTCGGGCCGTTGCGCCAGCAGTTCCAGATAGGCTTTTTCCAGCGCGTTGCGGCGAAACAGATCGATCATCACCCTTTTAGCGATCGTGCAGAGGAAGGATTTTTGGTCGCGAATGGCTTGTAGCGAGTCGCCGGTTATCACACGCAGGAAAGTGTCCTGCACTACGTCGTCGGCATCAAAGGATGATTGCAGTTTGCGCGTGAGCCAGTTTTTCAGCCAGCCATGATGCTCGCCGTAAAGCGATTCAAACGTTAGCTCAGCAGAAACAAAAATGCGGTCAGACATACCCTATAACATCAAAAGTCAATAATCACGGCATCATCTTAATGTGAGAATAGTTATCATTACAATCATTACGAAGGTTTTTTATTTCATGTTGATGTGATTCGAGTCGATGTAGTCGGGGGACTTATCACTCATTCAAGTAAATATGCCTTATCCTGATTTTCCTATGAAAAGGACGCAACCAAAAGGAGCAACAGATCCCGGTTGGGGAAGCATCAGTGGGAAGAAGCTATGGCCACGCTTGCTTTGCAATTAGAAAAATTCAAAAAGGAAAATGGTGCTGAATTTGCTGTTTTTCAGTAACATTTGAATCATGAATACTTCAAACTGATTTCTGCATATATTGATAAATTTGAATCATGAATACTTCAAACTGATTTCTGCATATATTGATAAATTTGAATCATGAATACTTCAAACTGATTTCTGTATATATTGATAAATTTGAATCATGAATACTTCAAACTGATTTCTGTATATATTGCTAAAAAATAGCGAATCCTTGAAATTACCAGATAAGGCATCACAAGATGAAGATTCAACAAGTACCAGTCATAGAGTATAAGGATATTTCTACTAGCCATTTTGAAGTCATCCAGTTTATAATCAAATATGCTCCAGGAGGCCAAGCAGAGGATAAAACGAAATAGATACATAGATAAATCTGAATATGAGACTGTTGGAAAATTTGAATCATGAATACTTCAAACTG